>DASUPZ010000490.1:0-10123 GCA_036280855.1 Pyrinomonadaceae bacterium
AAATGCGTGACTACCTTGTGAAGTTGCTCAACTTCATGATGAACCCCGAGATTCACGGCGAGTCGGACATCGAACGCGCACGCCGCGCCGCCAAAATCAAAGACTAGCCACAAAGAAGCACAGAAGTCACAAACAGGGTAGACTAGTTTTGCTTGTGACTTTTGTGCTTTCTTGTGGCTAGTTATGAATTTTGAGGCGGCGGTCCAGTATCTACTGAGTCTTGGTCACGAAACTCTGACCATCAAACTCGGCCTCAGACACACCGAACTCCTGCTCGCCGCTCTCGATCATCCGGAACGCGCTTTCCCTTCAGTCCAGATCGCGGGAACGAACGGCAAAGGCTCGACCGCCGCGATGCTCGATTCGATCTGTCGTACGGCAGGCGTTAGGTGTGGTCTCTACACGTCACCTCATCTCGTTTCGATCACCGAACGCATCAAAGTCGCAGGCGAATCTATTACGCCTGACGAGTTCGCAGGCTGCGCAACCGTGGTCTGTGACGTTTCCGAACAACTCCTTCGCGACAAACAGATCGAAGCGCTGCCTACCTTTTTTGAACAACTAACGGCAATCGCTTTACTTGCTTTTCGAAACGCTCGCGTAGAACTGGCGATCCTGGAAACAGGCCTCGGCGGCAGGCTCGATTCAACTACCGCCGCAAACGCGCGTATCGTCGGGATTACGCAGATCGCGTTGGACCATCAGGAATATCTGGGCCATACAATCGAAAGCATCGCCGCCGAGAAGGCCGCGATCATTCGTCCGGGTGTGCGCGCCGTGATTGCGAAACAACAACCGCAGGCGATGGCTGTTTTGTTGCGCCGCTGCGAGGAAACCGGCGTGATCCCCGTGATTGACGACGGTTCGCATGCGATAAAAAACACTACGCCGGATGGCCGGTTTTGCATCTCGTCTGAATCACTCCCCGACGTCTGCGTCGGCCTCCGCGGGCGGCACCAGATCGAAAATGCCGCGGTCGCGATTCGACTCGCAGACGCCTTAAATCTCGACGGCTTTGACATTCCCTTGTCCGCGATCGCAGACGGACTCGCAAACACAGAACACGCCGGCAGACTGGAACTGATCGTGGGCAGACCTGCGCTTCTTCTCGACGGAGCGCACAATGTTGCCGGATCTCAGTCGCTCAAAGAATACCTGGAGGAGTTCGCGCCGCGCCCGCTGACTTTGGTTTTTGGAGCAATGCGTGATAAGCAACTCGATGAAATCGGCTCGCTGCTGTTTCCCGTCGCCGATGTTTTAATTTTGACGACGATTGAAAATCCACGAAGCGCGTCGATCGAGATGCTTCGCGACGTTGCGAGTCGCCATGCTCGCGCAATCGTCGTCGAAACCACTTCGAGCACTGAGGCGCTTCGAGTTGCACGCGAGCAGACGTCCCCGTATGGTCTAATTTGTGTTGCCGGATCGCTCTACCTCATTGGCGAGGTGCGACCGTCGATCCCGAATCTGGAAAAACAAGAATGACTACGCCACACAAAGAACTCCCGAACATAGTCAGCAGTCAGAAAGTTTTTGAGGGCCGCATCTTCAACGTCACCGTCGATACGATTCGTGAAGGCGAACTCACGTATCAACGTGAAGTTGTTCATCATGGCGGCAGCGCTGTGATCGTGCCCGTATACGACGACGGGACGGTGGTGCTGGTCCGCCAGTATCGACATCCGGCAGTCCGTTATCTTCTTGAAGTGCCTGCAGGAACACTCGCCGGCGGTGAGCGCCCGGAAACCGGAGCGGCTCGTGAGCTCGAAGAAGAGCTCGGCCTCCGGGCTGAACGACTGGAAAAGTTGTCGGAGTTTTTTGTTTCGCCTGGTTTCTCCGAAGAAAAGATGTGGGTCTATCTTGCTACCGGGCTCACGGAAGGGAAACAATCACCTGAAGAAGATGAAATTCTCGAGGTCGTGCGCCTGTCGATCGCGGATGCACTCGAAATGATTACGAGCGGTGAGATCCAGGATGCGAAGACGATTATCGGTCTGATGCTTGCTGCGCCGCGAGTGGGCGCGCCGATGTTCGACACCGAGTATCCGGCCGTTTGAACCGTGCTTTTTGCGGCTCGTGCTGACTTGTGGCAAACTCCCTAGAGTGTTCACTGAAGAACCCTCCCAACAGATAACGCCCCTGAGCGAACCACACGCGGAACCACCGGTCCCAACGCCTGAAGTTCAGGCGGCCCTGAGTCCAAGAGAGAGCAGATGGCTTCCGTGGCTTGAAGTCGCAAAAGCTTTGGCTATCTGGACAACGAGCATCGGGCTGCTATTGTTTGTGCCGGTACTCGTTGCAATCCCTTACATCATTTACGCATCGGTTCAGGCGGGCAAATTCTATCCGGAGATCCTCACCAGCACAGGCGTGATCTTCGTATCGGTTGCGGCCATCGTGCCGGCACATTTGTTAACGCTGTTCGTGACGCGCAACCTGCTCAGCTACGGAAAGCCATACTCATTCTGGAAGGCGATAAGGTTTGAGTGGCCGCAAAATGTTCATCCGGTAATCGTAACGCTGTCATGCATTTTGCTCGCCGCCATCCTCCTGGCGTTCGCCTATCTGGTCACCTGGCTCTATGGAGGAAGCAAGACCGATCTCGACCTGCTGATCGAAAGCTCGATGTACACGCGTGTGGCGACGGCATTCGTTGCACTCGCGACGGCTCCCCTCGTGGAAGAAGTGATTTACCGGGGCGTGTTGTATCCGGCAGTCGAGAAGGCGGCGGGCATGGGTATCGCGATCGCCGTGGTTTCGCTTTTATTCGCGGGCGTACACGTTTTGCAGTACAAGAACAATATTTCAGTGATCCTGATGATCACGATGCTGAGTATTGTGCTGACGGTGGCGCGCGCGGTCACAGGCACAATGCTTCCCTCCTTTATCATTCATCTCGTCTTTAATGGAATCCAGTCGGTCGTAATTGTTGCCAGCGGCTTTGTCGATAAAGACCTGATCAAATAATCCGGAATGTCATACGACGTTGTTGTTGTGGGAGGCGGTACCGGTGGGCTGACCGTCGCGGCGCTGCTGTCTGCGCGCGGGGTAAACGTTTGCCTGCTCGAGAGACAGTCGCAGGTTGGCGGGTGCATAGCAAGGGTGGAGTTTGGAGGTTACGACTTCGAACCCGGAATGGGGCAATACACGTCGTTCGGGGCCGGCGGAATCTACGAGAAACTGTTTTCAGAGCTGCCGGTCGATGCTCCTCGTGTGTCGTTGCTCGGTTCGCCGTATGTCATGAGGCAAAGCGACGGTACCGACGTGATTGACACTTCACACGGCGATCTCTACGAGATCGATGGCGGCCCGGCTAGTTTGGCGGAACGGCTTGCGGAGTCGATCAAGAAGAGTGGCGGCAAAGTGCGTTTGAACAGCCCTGTACTGCGGCTTTCGTACGATGAGGCAGGACGCGCGACGGGAGTCGATCTGCTGAGTGGCGAGCGAGTGCTTGCTTCAAAAGCCATCATCAGCAATCTGACGATCTGGGACACTTACGGAAAACTCGTAGGACTTAACCGCACACCACCTGAGATCAAAAAGCACCTCAACTCGCTTCACGGCACCGGAGTCTACGTTGTTTACGCGAGTATCGGAGCATCAGCCTCGTCGCGCCTTCCGAGCCAACGAATGCTCGTCAAAGACGCTGAGGGCGAATTCACCCTCGCAATTTCGAACGGTGCAGCGACGTTTACCACTCGCACCGACGTCGACGACTGGTTCACGTATCAATCGAGCGAGGAAGACTATGAGGAGTGGGACCAGGCTGCGTTAGAACAATTCTGGACAAGGATCCATAAAGCCCTTCCAGAGCTTGGCAGCGACACCGAAATCATCGAAACCGCAAATCCACGCACCTACTACGACCAAACCCGCCGCAAACTAGGCATGGTCCTTGGAACCACTCCATCGAAAACGCCTGATCCGCGTACATCCGTGCCTAATCTCTTCATCACGGGCGACACCGTAACCTCAAATCCGCGCCTCGATTTGGTGGTCGAATCCGCACTCCACCTTGCCAATTTGCTCTCGACAGAGCGGATTGTCTAGTGTATACAATCAATCGACAATTATGTTTGTTACCGTCGATGAACGCGATGCACGTCCGCTCTACCAGCAACTGGTAGATGAGATCAAAACCCTGATTGCGCGTGGAGAACTGGGGGAAGGGACGCTCCTGCCGCCGGTGCGCCAGGTCGCCTCGGATCTTGGCGTAAACCTCAACACAGTGGCTTTCGCCTACAGACGTTTACAAAAAGAGGGTCTAATCCGCGTGAAGCACGGCTCAGGCGCCGTCGTGATCTCGCAAACACTCAAGGAAAAGCCCGACGATCGACTCAGAGCCCAACTCCGCACTGCCCTGACACAGCTAATCCTCGCCGGCCTCAAGCAGCCGGAGATCAAGGCGCTCATCAACGAAGAGCTGGACGAACTTCTCAAAGCAAAATAGTTTGCCCCGCTGCTCACCACAACAGCGGGGCAATCCGTCTTTCCCTGAGCTACTGACTGATTAGTTGTTTGGGAGCCGTTCCATGCTCTTCCGCGGCATTCGCATGCCATCGGTATCGATTCTCGGCGCCGGCCGGCTCGCAGGGCCATCCCCAAAGCCTCCGGACGATGGCGCTGGGCTTGGTGGAGGTGCCGGCCGGTACGTCCCGCCGCCTCCGGATTGGTTACCTCCGCCGTTACCGGACGGATAAGAACCGCCACCGCTATTCCCGTTTGAACCGCCGCCGCGGGGATACGAGTTCGTGGGTGGGTAATAGTAAACCGAAGTTGAGTAGGAATTGCCGTACGGTGAACCCCAGCCGTAATAAAACGGCAGGAACGTGTAGCAATGGGCGTTGGTGTTGTAAAACCAGAGCCCGAACCGCCCGCTTGAAAATGGATCGGTATCTCTAAACGAGGCAAACGCCGAGGTGAGCATGCGCTCGCTGATGCGACGATTGGCCTTGGCAAGCGTTTCCGCGCGCTCCTTGCTCCAAACGTCCACCTCTTCCTTGTCTTTGATCTTTTTCTCTTCTTTCGTGAGTTTTGCGACCGAGACGTTGGTGGCGTTGAAAACTACCTTATTGCCGCCTTTTATCTTCTGGGAATCGCTGAGAACCACGCGACCCTTGCGCACGATTAGCTCCGTAGCGTCCTCGGGCACGACGTTAAGCCGGTATAGCCCCTGCCGGACAATGGCCAGCCTCGTATGGGGCGTGCTGATGCCGATGTTCAACTCCAGTCCATCAGCACCCGTTGCCTCGACGATGGCAGTGCCTCGTAGAAGCTTGACTTCGAGGTTTTCCAGCGTGTTATTCAACAACTCGACCTCTGAATTCCCGCCCAGACGCAGGTAAGAACCCGGATTCAGAAGGATTTCGACGCGCCCATCCAAAGCGGTGCGCACCCGGTCGCCCGATTCAAGGTCATCGGTAACCGAGAGCTGGTGCCAATCCGATTCACCCCGCGGGTGAACAGTGGCGTCGCCAGTGACGGCATTAATCCCGCCCGCCCTGGCTGAAATCACGAATTTTTCGCGGTTTTGAGCCTGGGTGACGATCGAACAACAAAACACCAGTGTTGAAAGAATAAACAACGCTGGGAGGCGGGAAGCTTTTCTCATCGAAATACCCTCCGAATGACGACAACTAACAATTTTGCGGGGTGTCGATAATCTCCGAAGCATTATAGCCCTGCAGGAAACATTTACAAGCACGAATCCGGTACGCGGATTTACGCGGATAAAGACGCGGATTAGCTGCGTGACTTTGCGTAGTAGCCGCGTTTCGTACGCGCATAGATATCGGAGCGGTGGATTAGGTGAACAGCCACGTTGCGCCACTTACCGTCGAGCGCCTTGTTTGTCGGCCGGTAACCGATGCTGTAGACGGTGCTCAAATCGCGAACCACCTGGGCATAAACTGCTTCGAGGTCGCTCAGCCGTGCAGCGCGATACATCGGCGTTCCGCAAACAGAAGCGATCTGTCCGAGTTGTTCGCGCGCGAGCGCATAGGCTGCACGCGGAACATGATAGCGTTTGACGTTCTCCTCTTCGGTATCGAGATAGATCGGGAAGACGATCGTTTCGGAATTCCGGATTCTCTCGAGCAATCCTTCAAACGATAGCCTCGAACCAGGCCCGGGAACGTCCGGCAACGCATTGTCGATCCCGTCAGTCATCACCACTACCGCGCTGCGACGCAGGCCACCCTGCGGTATCAAATCTTTCAGGACGTAATCCATCGAATCCCAGAAGTTTGTACCGCCGATCGCGTCGTCAATGTCGTCGATCATCCTTTTCAACTTGCGGCGGTCCAGGCTGAATGACGAATACAACGCCGGCTGATCTGTAAACGTGACAAGCGCGATTCGATCAACATCGCGAGCAGCGTCGACAAATCGCTTCGCGGAGTTTCGAATCATCTTCAGGTTCTTGGAATTTGATCCGGAGAGATCGAGCAGCAGGACGAGATCGAAAGGCGCGTCGGCGGCAGCGAAAAACGAGATCTCCTGTGGCTCGCCGTCTTCGAGCACCAGGAAATCTTTTGGCTCGAGTAGAGGCGGCGGCATGTTTGGCGCGAACCCGAGCACGCTCACTTTCAGATCCACGAGATCTGAATCAATGCGAATTGTTTCAACAGGATCCTGACTCGCCGCAAGGCTGAAGAAAAGAAGGAGAACGAGGGCGAGTCTAATTAGCATAATAACCACGTTTGCCGCGCGGCACTGCATTGGTGCGGTTAACACGGATGCGAATCGCCCGCCAGCGCCCGTCGCGAACGCTGTTTGCCGGACGATAAGCCAAACTGTACATGGTTCCGAGATCGGCGACGACCTGCTCGTACGCGCCCGCCAGGTCCGTCAGTCGCTCGACCGGGTAGAACACGCCGCCGCCCGCATCCGCCATCTCTTTCATGCGTTCGTAAGCAGCGTCAAAGGCTTCGGGCTGGGTATCAAGCGGGCTCATCGCTTCGTACTCAGTGTTCAGCCACAACGTATATAGAACGCCGTCAAACTCCTGAATATTTCGTAGCGTGTCCTGGTACGAGGCTTTTGATCCCTGCTGGCCGCTTACACCTGGAATTGTTCCATCGAGACCGTCGCTCATCAGTACGATAGCAGTCCTTCTCGATTTCTTCGACTCTTTGAGGACCTCCACCATCGTAAAGTTTGTCGCGTCGTAAAGCTTCGTGTCACCGCGAGCCGTATCGATCGTCTCGATGCGTTGTCGCAGCAATTCACGATCAGCGGTCAAAGTCGAAACGACGGTTGGTTCGCCCGCGAAAGTGATGATGGCGATTCGATCTGCCGGTCGTGCGGCTTCGACGAAGCGAGTGGCGGCAGCGCGGATTAGCTTGATTACTTCACGCGTCGATCCCGAGAGATCAATCAGCAAAAACATATCGAAGGGTGCTGCCGACGAGTCAAACTGGACGATACGCTGTTCCTGGCCGTCCTCGAACAACTTGAAATCCGCCTGGCCCAGGCCGAGCAAGCCCCGATTAGTGCCGCGATCGATGACGCTGATATTCAGAGTTACCAGTTGCGAATCGACCCGAATGACGTCGCCTTCGCTGATCTCACTTTCGGGCAATGGATCGGCGGGAGTTCCTGCCGCCGTTTTTGGCGCGCCGCCACCGATGAGTTCGGGTTGCGGCGAAGTGCTTGAAATCTCCGGAGCAGCCGCGGCGTGCAACAGGAGTATGTCGCCTGCTTGTGTTTCTACATCGATTTTGCTGCCGCCGTTTCCGAGACGTGTTTGAAAGGGCTGGTTTTCTGTTTTCGCGTCGCCGTTCAGGGACGATTTGATGGTGCCTCGTGCCGACCGTGCAGTGAGGTCGGCATCGCCTGGAACTTTTACTTTGAGATGAATTGAAACGACCGGGTCGACCGGCCTTCGCACGACCGAGATCGTCACGAGGGATCCGCGATTGTCGATGATGATCGGCGATCGGCTAAGTCGCGTGGCGCCCTCAATTGTTGCAGAGACGGCGACATAGGTGTTGGACCACACTTCGGCCGTGACGTTTCCGTAGTCGTTGCGGATTTTTAGCTCTGCGCCCGGGCGTACCTCGATGCGAATTTCATCGTCGGCGCGGGCTGTGATGGGAGAGAAGGCTGCCAGTAAAACAAGGCCACATAAGACCTTTTGAACCTTCAAGAGCATAATGGAAATCTACGGCCAGGCTCCGCGATGATAGCAAATTAGCCGCGGATACACACACTGATGGACGCAGATTAAGGCTCGATTAGGTCGAGCATTGAGGTTTCGTCGCGCGGCTTTTCCGGCGCGGGTGGCGGTGGTGGAGCACCGGCCAGATCCGAAATCCTTAAGAGCAGGTTGTTCTGATTGGTCGCATACGGTAGCGCTGTTTCAATGCTCACGACGCCATCTCGAATGAATCGTTCGATAACACTATCGAAAGTCTGCATTCCGTCCTGATCGCCCTGCTCCATCGCGTCGATCAACGACTTCCCTTCCGACTCACCCTTCTCGATGTATTCGCGAGTTCGCATGGTCGACTTCAGTATCTCGATTGCCGCCACTCTTCCCTTTCCATCAGGGAGGGGGACGAGCCGCTGCGACACGATGAACCGGAACGATTGTGCGATACGTGTTCTGATCGCTTTCTCTTCATTCTTCGGAAACACACCGATGATGCGGTCCACCGTCTTCGAAGCATCGATCGTGTGCAACGTCGATAGAACCAGGTGGCCCGTCTCGGCGGCCTCGAGGGCGACCTCGATAGTCTCGCGATCGCGCATCTCACCAACCAGGATCACTTTCGGCGCCTGTCGTAACGCGGCGCGCAAAGCAACCGCGAAGCTAGGCGTATCTGAGTGAAGCTCGCGCTGGTGAATTGTCGAGTTTTTGTGCGTGTGCAAAAACTCGATCGGATCTTCGATCGTCACGATGTGGTAGTAGTGCGTTTCATTGATCAGATCGATCAAGGCAGCAAGGGTCGAACTCTTGCCACTGCCGGTTGGACCAGTGACTAAGACGATGCCGTTCTTGATGCCGGCAATCTCCGTGAGCTGCGGTGGAAGATTGAAATCGCTGAACTTCGGCGGGCGCATCGGAATCACGCGCATGACGATCGCGTGCGTGCCGCGTTGTTTGAAGATATTTACACGGAAACGAGCGTCGCCCGGAGCACTGAAAGAAAGGTCGGCGGAGCCGCTCTTCTCCAGGCTTTCGACAGCTGTTTGCTGGTTGCCGATGATCAATTTGGCGATGCCCGCTGTGTGGGCCGGGGTAAGTTTTTCCAGGCCCGCGATGCGCACTGGCACGAGTTTTCCGGCGAGCTCAACTTGCGGCGGCCGCCCGGGGCTGAAGATCAGATCGCTGACCTTGTCAGACGCCCGCAGCATCTCGCGCAGGATGGCGATGAAGTTTAGAGGCGGTGGCTGAGTGGTTGAGGTAGTGGGCTGTTCAGTCATTTTTACTTGGAACTTTCTTCCGGCTGGTGCGTCAAACCAAAGACAAGATTCGCCAATGAATATTCTGGCGTGAGAACAAACTAGTTTTGGTTTGCGTACATCAAAGGGTCGTTCTGCAAAAGCACGGTAAACGAAAATATGGACCGTGCTTATGAAATTGATAAGAAAGGCGCTGGACCCATGGCAACCTACAGAGATCCTGTTAGCTGCTTTGCACCACTTGAAGTAATCGAGCGCCTGCTGGAAATTCGTGTTGAAGCGGGTCACTCGCCTGCCCTCTACCTTCTTTCCCCCGATGATTTGGCAGACTACCTCGATGCGTACGGTTTCGATGTTTATGCATTAGAAGCCGAAGCTGAGTTTCACTTTGGCGATTATCGTGCTCCACTTGCACCGGGCGGGGATCACGCGCACTGCTCGCTGACCGCACATTAGCACAAATAGCTGTTTAGCGTTCAGCAAAAGTTTCAGGCTTGGTCTTTGCTCCGGAGGAGCAAAATGTTTATAGCCTGCCAAGTCTGATTTATCCTTCGCTCCAGCGGAGCGACATGTAACATGGCGCTCCGCTGGAGCGCCATAAGTCTTCTAACGGTCTAAGCTATAGACATTGTGCTCCTACGGAGCACCTTCACTTCTTCAGTGCTTTAATGACGAAGAAGGTGACGTCGTCGCTGGCGCCGGCGTTTGCGGTCCA
>DASUPZ010000491.1:0-5057 GCA_036280855.1 Pyrinomonadaceae bacterium
TCCACAAGATCGCGTGCCTGTTGTACCGAAACAAGATCTTTATCGACAGACATGACTACCTCTTATTGCCGATTTTCAATTGGCAATCGACAATAGCAATTACCTCGATCTTTCCTTATTCGCGTCGCGCGTTCCGGCGCCGAGCGAACGGCCCTGATCTCCCTGGCCCAACTGGCCCCGCGCGCCGCCGCCCTGCAACGCCGCCTCGTCCGGGCTCAACCCGGTGCGTCCGTTTACGGGAAGCACGCGTTCAACTTCCGCGTGTGGTCTCGGAATCACGTGGACGCTGATCAGTTCTCCAACTCTTCGCGCCGCAGCCGCGCCTGCATCAGTCGCCGCTTTCACTGCACCTACGTCACCGCGAACGAAGATCGTCACATAGCCGGCGCCGATGTACTCCTTGCCGAGTAGTTGTACATTCGCTGCCTTGACCATGGCATCGGCGGCCTCAACTGCACCCACGAATCCTTTAGTCTCAACCATTCCGAGTGCTTCCAGGGGCATCTCTTTATCCTCACTTTTGTCTATTGTAGATATTAAAAGCGACTATATCTGATCATGTGGGCTCAACGTACCACCGCGGGCGATAAGAAGCAAGAGACGCAGATCTTTTAGGGTACAAAAGTTTGACACCGTTTAGCAGCGCGAGCTATAGTGCAGAAAAAGTGGGAGTTGTACGCATTCATACAAGCGGCGCGACGATAGACCTCGGTCCATAGTCCAACCAACGGCAGGGAATCGAGCGATTGGAGATGGCGGCTAGTATAGGCGAACAGTTACGACTCGCTCGCGAGTCGCGCGGCATTGGCCTACGCGAAATCTGTGATCAGACCAGGATTTCGCTTCACTACCTCGAAGCCATTGAAGCAAACGATTACAAACGCCTGCCCGGCGGCGTCTTTAACCGTAGTTTTATAAAGGCCTACGCGAAGGCCATCGGCTACGACGAACGTGAGGCGGTCGAGGGTTACACTCGCTATCTTCGCGAGCACGGCGAAACGTCCGACGACGTCGCTACCACGCCCGCGTATTCGAAAGTCTACACGGATACGCCCGCGACGCGTTCGCCGTTGTTGACGGTGTTACTGGCGATTGTAATTCTTGCAGTGCTGACAGCAGCAGCATTAGCAGCCCTCTACTGGTTCCAGCGCCGCGCGGAAAACATCTCTGCTCCGGAGGAGCTATATGTCTTAAACGCGGCCGCGCTCAGACAAAATCACTCATCTATGTATAATGACCTCACACCGGCAACAAACGATTTAGGGTTACAGGAAACTGACCAGAAAGCGTTACTACAATAAGGTTTTACCGACCGGCGTCTTTGTCATAATCGGCGCGCCCTCGCAAGTGTGTGCGCCTGAAAAACGAAGGTTCAAAAAACTGCCCGCTCGAAAAGCGGGCAGTGCTGTTTTAAACGCCCACTACTCCCAGGAGCTGCTTACACGCAATGATCACATCTGATATTTACGAAGGTTTGACTTTCGACGACGTACTTTTAATTCCCGATCGTTCTGACGTTCTCCCCTCGCAGACCGACACTTCCACTCGTTTCACTCAAAACATTCGTCTACAGATTCCACTCTGTTCCGCGGCGATGGACACAGTCACCGAAGCAGCCCTCGCGATCGGCCTCGCCCAACAGGGCGGCATCGGAGTGATTCACAAAAACATGAGTATCGAGCGGCAGGCCGAAGAGGTCGACAAAGTGAAAAGATCCGAATCCGGAATGATCGTCGACCCGGTAACGATCCGGCCCGATCGTCCGGTGCGTGAAGCGCTTCAGGTGATGGAACGTTTTCACATCAGCGGTGTGCCCGTCGTGGATGAAGATGGTCATCTCGTGGGAATCATCACGAATCGCGATCTTCGATTCGAGACGAGGTTTGACATACCCGTTGCGGAAGTAATGACAAAACAGCCGCTCGTTACTGTTCCCGTTGGTACGACCCTGGAGCAGGCCAAGACAGTTTTGCAAAAACATCGCATCGAGAAGCTCCTCGTCGTCGATGAAGATAAACATATAAAAGGACTCATCACCGTCAAAGACATTCAGAAGGCGATCAAATATCCGTCCGCGGCGAAGGACAATCTCGGTCGTTTGCGAGTCGCGGCTGCGATTGGCGCGACCGGCGATTATCGCGAACGCGCCGATGAACTCGTGAAAATGCGGGTCGATTGCCTGGTGATCGATACGGCGCATGGTCACTCATCACGCGTGATCGAGGCAGTGAAAGACATCAAACGACGACACAGCGACACGGATCTGATCGCGGGCAACGTCGGCACGATGGCCGGGGCACAGGAGTTGATTGATGCTGGCGTTGATGCGATCAAAGTAGGCATCGGTCCCGGGTCGATCTGCACCACGCGAGTTGTAACCGGCGCAGGCGTGCCGCAGATAACTGCGATATCGGATTGTGTTAAAGCTGCGCGCAATAAAAACATTCCGGTGATTTCTGACGGCGGTGTGAAGTTCTCCGGCGACGTTGCAAAGGCAATTGCGTCGGGGGCGGACGTGGTGATGATCGGATCGTTGTTCGCGGGCACGGAAGAGGCTCCAGGCGAAGTAATTTTATTTCAGGGCCGCTCCTTTAAATCGTATCGCGGCATGGGCTCGCTCGGCGCGATGCGCGAGGGTTCGCGCGATCGTTACGCGCAGGATGCGACCGAGACTGAGTCGAAACTTGTTCCCGAAGGCATCGAGGGACGAGTGCCTTACAAGGGCACGCTGGCCGACATGGTCACGCAACTCGTCGGCGGTCTTCGATCGGGAATGGGCTACACCGGTTGCCGCACGATCACAGAGTTTCAGGAGAAGACGCGCTTCCTGCGTATCACGTCGGCAGGGTTGAAGGAATCACACGTTCACGATGTCATTATTACTAAAGAAGCCCCCAACTATCGTCTGGAGTAAGGTTGTTTGTCCGTCGCTATCCGTGTCGAAAGCAACACTGATTCTGAATCCGAAGACCGGTCGCTATGCCTCACGACGCGTTAGGCCTGCGCGCGAGCTTGCTTCACAACTCGAATCGCTCGGCGTTGAAGTTGATCTCAAACTGACCACCGGACCGGGTGAGGCGACGGAGTTTGCAGCTCGCGCAGCGCGCAACGGTAGTGGCGATGTGATCGTCGCGGGTGGTGATGGAACGGTCAACGAAGTGATCCAGGGGTTGGCGGGAAGTTCAGCGCGACTGGGGATCATTCCACGCGGGACGGGAAACGTTCTCGCACGTGAGCTCGGTTTGCCGCTCGACGATGAACAGGCGATTGCAGTTGCGGCGCGAGGAAAGTCGCGAAAGGTGTATCTCGGCGTTGCGATAGATGAGACTTTGAATAAACGCCGCTGTTTTGTGTTGATGGCGGGGATCGGGTTGGATGCTTCGGTGGTGAGACGTGTGCGACCGGCTTTGAAAAAACGAATCGGCCGAGGAGCGTTCTGGGTTTCAGGGCTAAGTCACCTTGCGAGCTGGAACCCTCGGCCTTTCACCCTCGAGATCGACGGGCAGGAATACACAGCGACGTTTGCAGCGATCGGAAAATCGGCGAGATACGGCGGCGATCTTGCGATTACGCCGGGGGCGCGTTTGGACCAGCCGGAGTTTGAAATCTGCATGATCAAAACGAAGAGCCGGCTTCGTTACCTGCGCCTGCTTTCTTACGCGATGCGCAACGGCATCCCTCGCGACAATCCAGAGGTGGAATTCGTCAAAGCTGTAAACGTACGCGCCCACGGCGACTCGCACGTCCAGGTCGACGGCGAAATAATCGGTCACTTGCCGATGCGCTTTGAAATCGCCCCTCACTCGCTAGAGATTATCGTTCCTTAAATCCGTATAATCCGTGTCCATGCCCGTAACCGAACGTCTCTATTACTCCGACTCACATCTAATCGAGTTTGATGCTCGCGTGGTTGACGTCACGGATCGCGTCAGCGGTTGGGCCGCGGTGGTGCTCAACCGCACGGCATTCTATCCCACGGGTGGAGGTCAGCCGAGCGACACCGGCACGCTGAACGGCGCGCGAGTTGTTGAGTGTATCGACGATGGAGACAACGGCGTGCTTCATGTGGTCCAGGGTGCGGCGCCGGCTCGCGACGGAATCGTGCATGGGCGAATTGACTGGCCGCGGAGGTTGGACCACATTCAACAACACACGGGCCAGCACATTCTCTCCCAGGCATTTGTGACGCTCTTCAATGCACCAACGAAGAGCTTTCGCGTGATCGAGTCGTCGTGCCAGATCGACGTTGATTTGAACAATCCGACGACGGAGATCATCGAGCGTGCAGTGGAACTTGCGAATAATGTCATCTGGGAAGATCGTGCGATCGCAATTCGAAACGTGACGTCAAGTGAGGCTGCGGAGTTGGAGTTGCGAAAGGAGCCTGCGCGTGACGGTGATTTGCGATTGATTGAGATCGAAGGGTTCGATTTGACGCCGTGTGGTGGCACGCATGCGTATCGCACTGGCGAGGTGGGAATGATCGCTGTGCGTTCGTGGGAACGTGCGAAGGGTTTGACGCGGATTGAGTTCGTGGCGGGCACGCGTGCGCTCGCGGATTATCGACGGGCAAACAAGAGTGCTCGAGACATTGCCGCATTGTTCAGCACCGGGCGAGACGATGCACCGCAGCTCGCGGCGCACATGGTTGAGGAGAACAAGGAGCTACATCGACGGGTACGCGTGCTCGAGGAAGTTGCTGCCAGCGTAGAGGCTGACAAGTTGCTCGCCCATGCTTCCGATGGCCTCGTCACTCACGTATTTGACGACGGCCGTTCCGCCGAGTCGTTGAAAAAACTCGCACACGCTCTCATCGCCACGCCCGGCACCATCGCCCTACTCGGCTCACGCGACAAAGACACGGCACGTCTCGTCTTCGCACGCTCTGCGGACGCTTCGGGCGACATGAGTCTCCTGATGCGCGAAGCCTGCACCATGCTCGACGGCCGTGGCGGCGGCAACCCCGACCTGGCCCAGGGCGGCGGCAAAAATGTGTCGAAACTTAATGAAGCGCTCGCCCACGCTCAATCCCTCTTAACTCAGAAGTCTTAAGCCCT
>DASUPZ010000492.1:0-11354 GCA_036280855.1 Pyrinomonadaceae bacterium
CGTGAATGCGAACCCACCCAGCTTCTCGTATTTGAAAGCTACCGAACTCCAAATACCAACCGCAAACGGCATCTCGGTCGAATTCATCACCTACCCTGACCCGCTGATGAAGAAGTTTTCCTTCTCGGACAAGGAGCTCGCCGTTTACGAGGGTGAGGCCGTCCTCAAGGCCCGGCTGAAGGCCGACAAGTCAGCACAAACCGGCCAACACAACCTTTCAGCGCAATTACGCGTCCAGGCATGTGACGACAAGGTTTGTTATGCCCCCGGCGTAATCGATTTACTGGTGCCGGTGAACATCAAGTGAGGACGTTTTGGATGATCGCGGCTGCCGTTTGTGGAGTGGCAGCGGTGGTCCTTGTGATACGCGACGATTACGAGATGGCCTTTGTGGCGGCCGCGGGCGGCGCCGTCTGCTGGTTTCTTAGTTATCGACAACAGCTCAGCGCGTCGCTCCCCAAAGAAGATGATGAACAAAGTAGTGAGGATGAAGAGCCAGATGAAGAAGTACGTTCTTAGTATCTCGTTTTTAGTTTTAACAATTGCCTTTATCTCTGTTCCTTTTGCAAATGCCTCGGACCAGTCAGACGTCCGCGCCACGGTGCAGGGTGTTTTCGACCAGTTGAAGTCGCACAACTACAGCGCTCTTTACGATCTGCTGCCGGGTTCTTCACGCAACCGCATGTCGCGCGACCGTTTTGTGAGCGCGCTCGAGCGTGCGCAGGATTTTTATGAACTCGATCGACTCGAAATCGGCGCCATAAAAGTGACGGGCAACCTTGCAGTCGCCGATACCGTGCTTTACGGACGAGTAGTGGCGCCGATCCAGGCAGAAGGAAAGATCGTGGTCCAACAGTATCTTCTGCGCGA
This sequence comes from Pyrinomonadaceae bacterium, assembly GCA_036280855.1. GTDB lineage: Bacteria > Acidobacteriota > Blastocatellia > Pyrinomonadales > Pyrinomonadaceae > PSRF01. Next base: position 871 of record DASUPZ010000492.1, read on the forward strand.
AGATGGAAAGTGGCGTATGGCTACGGGAGACCAGTCGAGCGTGAAGAAGTTCGTCGCGGAGAACCCGGGCTTCAAGAATTTCAAGATCCGGCAGCCGCGCGTATACGTTAAGCAGGGCGATAAGTGGGTGGAATTCAATCCGCCACGCAGGCGTTAATAGGTCCTATAGGACATATAGGACTTATAACTTCTCGCTAGATCAACTCAGGAAGAAATCGTCAAAAGTCATCTGAGCGTCGTCGACTTGTTCAGTGTACTCGCCGTGACGAATGCGATGACGCGGCACCTCGAGTGATTCGCGAACAGCGTCGAGATGAAACCGGATGATTCGCGGCGTGAGTCTGACGGAAGGAATGCGGCGTCTCGCAGCCAGACGACGCACAGTCGATTCACTGACTTGCAGGATTGCGGCTAGTTGCTTTGCAGTTAAGAACTCCTCACGCTCTTCCATGATCAGGATTTTGGTGGTAACGAAAGCGCCACGCGATAAACAGCGGCGCCGTCGATCTCAACGTCTTTGGTGACCGGTTCGGCCCCGTCAGTCTTAACACTCACGCGATACTTTCCCGGATCCGGCGAAAGCCGAAACTTGAACGATCCAGTCTCAGTGGTAACACGTCCATCGATCTTCTTCGTCGTACCGTCTTCGAGTACCCTCAACAACTCTATCTTCGCATTCGCCACGCTTCGACCCTCAGCGGTAAAGACAGCGCCACTCAGAAACGCGATCGAACCTTCGTCAATCGTGAGTATCAGTCGATCTCCCAGCGACCGGGTCTTGCCTGCTTTGACTTCAATGTCTTCCATCGAACCGATACTCAACCCCGGTTTCCGAAACGTCAGACCATAAATTCCCGGCTGCAGACGAGAAACAAGAAAGTCGCCGTTCTTATCAGTCGTCGAACGGGTGACCTCAGTCTCTCCACGTCGCACGACGACGGTGACGCCCCCCGGAGTGCCTGTTTCCACTCGAACTTTACCCTTGAGACCGCCGAGCGACTTGTCCTTATCTTTCTGACCAACCGCAACGCTCGCCGTCAGCAGCATTATCGCGAGCAGAAACAGAGTTTTGTTGAATCTCATAGGCAATCCTTCACGTAGTATTCAGGAACGAAAGTTCAGAGTTCAGCCTTTAGGCTGTCTTCTTCGTCGGCAAGCTAAAGCTTGAACTCTAAACTGAGCCACGACACGGGAGTTTGACGCTCGGGATGATAGCACCGTTTGCTTCCGCGGGTCGCGCCCGTATAATCCAGAGCGACACGCCAGGAAATAGTATTAAATGCCAAAGAAATTCGCGGCTTTTATAGCGCAACTGTCTGTTCCCCTCCTCTTGCTGTTCGCCCTGGCCCTGCCCGGCGTGCCGCAAACCCAGGACCCTGCCGCGCAAAAGCAAAGACCGCGCAAGGTGTTTCCCGACGATCAGGAACCGGAAGACATCCTGCGCTTTGACACCGACCTGGTTTCAGTCGATGTAACCGCGATGGACGCCGAGGGCCGGCCCGTTAAAACCCTTCGGCCGGAAGACTTCAAGCTTTACTCCGACGGCGTCGAGCGACCAATCTCATTTTTTCAAATCGAGAAACGACAGGGAGAGGCGCGGCCGCTCGCGATCGTCTTTGCGCTCGACGTTTCAGGCAGTATGACGAGCGACGAGCTCACACGCCTGCGGGGCGCGCTCCAATCTTTTTCAAGTCACCTTTCGAACCATCCGGCCGTTTATGCAGTGGTGACTTTTGGCATGCGCGTAAAGACGATTCAGAAATTCACTTCCAATCCAAACAAACTCGACGAATCACTCGAGAAGCTCGCGCGTGATGCACCAAGCGGTTTATCAACTCACACTTACGATGCCGTAGACGATGCGATTCGGATGCTGGTGCGAAGCGCTCCACGAACGCGCGAGAAGCGTTTGATGAAACGCGCGGTGCTTGTAGTGACGGATGGTTTTCCAGTAGGCGATACAGTTTCGCCGCAGACTGTGATCGAGCGGGCCAACGCAGCGGACGTAAGCGTCTTTGTGGTAACGCTGCCATCTTACTCGAGGGTGATAGATGCATCCGCGCAGACGCCGTTGCCGACTCCTCTCGACGTCAGCGGACTGGCAGAAATGACGGGCGGCAGAAATGTTTACGCAAACGAAAAAGACTATGCGCCGTTGTTCCGCGCACTGGCTGAGGAAGTCAGTTCCGCATACGTGCTGGCCTTTTATCCACCTGAAGAGAAGCGACGCGACGGGCAGGTACACACGATCAGGGTGGAGGGCCCACGTGGCTTAACTTTGAGACAGAGCCGATCGGAGTATCGAGCGGCCAGTAAATGATTGCCAATTTTCGATTGCCAATTGCCGATCGCTGAATCGGCAATTGGAAATCGGCAATTTTCAGTATTCGTCTTCGTCTTCGTCCTCGTCGATACCCTCCTCTTCAACGATGTCCAATTCGACGGGATCGAGACCTACGACTTCGAGTTCCGTTCCACACTCTTCACAAGACACAATTTCGCCCTTGTCCGTGTCCAAATCAACGTGGACATCAGCATCACATTCCGGGCAAGTTCCGGTCGGCACTGTTTATTCCTCCCTGCGTTAGTGAAGGCAGGGAGACACCCCATCCGGGGAGAGTTCCACTACCTTGTAAGCAACCAAATCAATCTACCCGCGAGCGAGGGAATTTGCAACAGTCTTTTTCCAGTAAATTCTTGGACCAAGTTACGAAAGTCTCACAATAAACTGTTGGTAACTCCGGGAACACTCGGCTTCTCTGAACGTGTCTTGAATAGACAAGCTGATTGACACAAAAAAAGTTCAAAATCAGCAGAGGGTGTTCTATTATGGATTCCAGATTTTGACCCTCGCGAAAGCAACTCCCATGAACCTGATCAAATACCCGACCGCGATAGTGCTGCTGCTCTTAACGACGCTCGTTATCACACCCCTGGCGCAGCAAAAACGTCAAACGCCTGCGAAGCCGCAACCAAGAACCACGGCGCCGCCTGCGCCTCCGCCAACTTTCGACACACTCGTCCCGGGTGACAGTTACATCCTGTATGGCGAAGTGAGAGGTGTCGGACAATTGGTCCGTTCCAGCGCCTTCAACGAATTTCTCGAGCCGATACTCAAACTCGCTGGGCCACCGAAAGAATTGCGGACGATCGTGAAGTGGCTCAATGCGAATGCCGACGAGTTGATGACGTCACGCATGCTGATCGCAACATGGCCCATCGCCAAAGACGTTCCCGATGCAATAATCGCGATCGAATTTGCCTCGGCAGAAGAAGCGGCGAAATTTGCTGGTCCATTGAACCAGTTTTTGCCCACGGTGATGCCCACGCCTGTGCCGGAGATGACAGAAGACGGCAAGAAAGTACCGGGGCCTGAAAAGCCCAGTTACTATTTCCAGCAAGCTGGTTCCCTCCTGCTTATTACGCCCACGCCGCTCACGCTCAAAAAACTCCGGCCTGCCCGAAGCAAACCCATGACGGAAGACGCCAACTTCCGCGCGGCGCGTAATCGTCTCAACTCTGAACCGCTATTCGTGTTCTTCGACGTAAAGCTGATGGAGAGGCAACAGGCCGAGCAGGAGAAGAAGTTGGATGAGTTGGAACGAGAGATACTGGATGGAAAGAAAGAACAAGCGAAAGGTATCGACGAGCAAAAACAAGCGGCGGAGCCGACGGATCCTGAACTACTACCTGAAGAAACAGTCACTGAGGTAATGGCCGTGCCTTCGGCACCTCCGCAGGGTGAGATGAAAGCAGCTCCGGTGGATCCGGTGTCGATGGTAGTTTCATCGATAACATCGTCATTCTTCAGCATCGAATCGGATTGGCCCGATGGAGTCGGGGTCGCACTTTCTTTCGAAGGCGATTCGTTTGATCTGCGCGCGTTGCTTGTGAATCAAGCAGGCGAGAAAAGTGACGTGGTGCCGTTTATGCCGATGCTGATCCCCGGCACGGCGTTGTTACCGGAGTCGCCAAACATCGTTCCAGCCGACACGCAGGTGCTGATTACGATGTCGCTCGACTTGCAGCAGATTTACGCCACGATGTCTAAACCGCGCCGGCCTCCAGTCTTCTATAGAAGAAGCGGTTTTCAAACGGTTAACGCGGAAGGATTCGTTCCCCCGTTTGCAGCCATCGAGAAAAAGCTCGGGATGAACCTGAAAGATGATGTTCTGCCCCTGCTTGGTTCGGAGATCGCGGTGCGTCTGCCCGCAACGGGACTCTCTTTGGTCGGGCTGCCGCGAGGTCCGATGGCGTCGAGTAGCGAAGTTAAAGACACACCGGAGACTGCTCCCGTTTTGTTGATTTCGCTCAAAGATAAAGAAGGTGTGCGCGCGCTCATGCCCAAGCTGATCGAGGCGCTCGGCTTCAAAGGCGCGAGTTCATTGGCACAAACCGAACGAAAAGAAGATACCGAAATCGTTTCGTTCGTAAATCTCTTCTCTTACGGTTTCGTCGGGAACTTCCTGGTGCTTTCTTCGGACCCGGCCGCGATTCGTCAGGTTGTCGATTCTTATTTGAAACACGAAACGCTCTCCGGCGATGTTCATTTCAGAAACTATACGCGGTGGCAGCCACGTCCCGCTCAGGGACAGGTTTATATCTCTCCCGCGCTGATGGAGAGTTACAAGACATGGGCCGAATCGCCGAGCACGCACATCGGCGAACAGACACGTGCATTTCTGACGCGCTTGAGCGCCGTGCCTCAACCTATAACTTACTCGCTCTCCAACGACGGGTATGGACCATTTCACGAACTGCATATTCCGAAGAACCTGGTCCTGATGGCAGTCGCGGGGATCTCAGGCCAAGCGAATCCGCCGCCCATGCTTGTGAATGAGAGGCGGGCGATAAATGTCCTTTACTCGATCGCAGGTGGTCAACTTCATTATAAGCAGAGCAAAGGCGGCGAGAGATACGCCACGCTCGAGGAGTTGATGGTTGAGCAAAAGCATTTGAAATCGATGATGGAGAACACCGGGTACAAGATCGACTTCACGCTCAGCGGCGATAAGTTTGAGGTGACTGCAGTCCCAGTGGAGTATGGAAAGAGTGGTACCAGATCGTTCTTTATCGATGAAACGATGGTAATACGCGGCGGAGATCGTAACGGCGCTCCAGCCACGAGTTCCGATCCACGCATATCGCAGTAGCCAATCCGCGTCATCTGCGCTTAAGGTTTTCGATCTCCACGGGCTCGACTGGTTCTGCGAGCTCGAAGCCAAAAACACGCGAGTAAAAATAGAGCTCACCATCGAGTGCGCGCTTGATGTGCTTTGCCTGCCTGAATCCGTGCTGCTCGCCTGCGAACGCAACGTATGAAACAGGAATTCCCTTCGCTCTGATCGCCTCAACCATCTTCTCCGCCTGGTTTGGTGGAACCACCTTATCTTCCAGTCCCTGGAAAAAGATGACCGGGCACGAGAGACGTTCGGGAAAGTTGATTGGTGAACGATCGAAATAAATATCTTTTCGATCGGGATATGGACCAAGCAGTCCTGTCAGGTATTGAGATTCATACTTGTGCGTGTCGCGTGCCATCGCTTCTGCATTGCTGATGCCGAAGTGGCTGGCCCCGGCTTTGAACCTGTTTCTGAACGTTAACGCACACAGCGTGGTGTAGCCGCCGGCGCTGCCGCCAGTGATGATTAGTCGTTCTCCATCCACTTCCCCTCGGTCTGCAAGATAGCGGGCGCCGTTGACGCAATCGTCAACATCCACGATTCCCCATTTCTTGTTAAGTCGTTCACGATACTGCCGCCCATAACCGGTACTGCCGCCGTAATTGACGTCGAGGACGGCAAATCCCCTGCTGGTCCAATACTGGACCGAAAGACTCAGTGCCGTTGACGCAGCAGCGGTTGGACCACCATGACTCTTCACGATCAAAGGCGGTTTTTCATTGGCAGGCGCACGAAAGTCAGGATTCTGTGGCGGATAAAAGAACCCGTGCGCGATCAGTCCACCTTCGGTTGGAAACTCGATCGCACGAGGCACCGAGAAATACCGCGGATACGTTTCAAGATCGTTGGAACGACGAAGCGTTTCAAACTTGTTCGTAGCGAGGTCCAGTTTCACGATCGATGCCACGTCGGTTGGCGAACCACCGCGAAACACCGCTCGCCCGTTCTCCGCACGTATGTATTGAATATCGGTATAGGGACAGTCAATCGTGGTCAACTTCCCAGTGCGCGGGTCGCCTGCTGCGAGCGTCGACACACCCTGCTCGACGTGGCTGCAAACAATTTGCTCAGCCGACGCAAAAGCATAATTCGACATTCCAAACACCCATTGCGGCATGCCGAGCTCAGCTTTTGCCTGGAAAACCCTTTCAATTCCACCGTCCTCGGGACTGATTCTTTCAAGGTTCCACCAACCGCTTCGATCCGAAGCAAAGTACAAAACTCCTTCAGGCGACCATTCCGGTTGAAAAATTGACTCAGCACCGCCGCCCGCAACCCACCTGGTCGACGTCAGCTTGCCGTCTTCACCAAACTCTCCCACCCACAATTCACAACCATCCCAGGGCATGTTTGGATGATTCCATGTCAGCCAGGCGAGCTGAGTTCCGTCCGGGCTCAGCCGCGGTGATGAGTAAAAATCATTTCCCTCGATGAGGACCGTACCGTACTCGTCACCGGGTTCCAGGCTCACGCTCACAATTGAATTGACAGCCTCTCCTTCAACGCGGTGATCTTCACGAACACAAATAAGGCGATTGCGTGCATGGTCCAACCGGGCGTCGGCGTAACGCACGTCGCCGGGGGCGGTGAGAGGTTCGGGCGTTGAAAGACCTTGCTGTTTGTAGAGTCGCTGATCCGAAAAGTTTGAAAAGTAAACGGTGCCGTTGCTGACGAGGTAGTCGCCGCCTCCATACTCATGCACTCGTGTACGCGCATTATACGGAAGTGGAATCACATCGACATTCACACCCTCTGCCGTACGCTTTACGATCACATTTCGTCCGCTCTCCTGTGGGCGCATCTCGATCCAGTAAATGTCGTCGCCATCAAAGGCTGGCTGGCTCAAACCGACGGAGCCTTCGACTATGAGGTCTGAGGTAATGGGCGATTTCCATGAGCCATACGGCGCGATTTGTGTTGAATTTGACAATTCCGTCCTCGATTCCTGAGTAAACTATAGCCCGTGATACTTTGAGAAACTTTCGTCACAACCTCGCAAAAAGTTTACAAGACTGCTGCAACCTACCCCAGCCTGAGGCCGGGTTAGTATCTGCCCGTCGTTAATTCTCCATGGGAGAACTGAGATAAAGGCAAGGGCACTGGTCTTGGGGGAGGTCAGTGCCCTCTCTTTTTGTTCGCTCATCTTACTACAGAACCTCACACTTCAATCCGAGCAAATCCAAACTGCAATCCGTGTTATCCGCGGCTATTGACTGCTTTCTCAAACAGGTTGACAATCGCCAATCTAAATCTAAAGAGGTGGTCCCGCCGATGCCTGTCTGCAAACGAACGCTGTTCGTGCTTTGTCTCGTAACTGTCTTTATCTTTGCCGGCCTGCCCACGACAACTTCCCAGGCTGATACTTTTCGGCCGGTGGTCCGTGGGAAACGCGGAGTTGTCACAGGTGGTCAACCGCTTTCTGTTGAAGCTGGATTACGAATGCTGCAAAAGGGCGGGAATGCTGTCGATGCGGGTGTAGCGACGATCCTCGCTGCGTCAGTAATCGAGTTCTCCCACTTTTCATTCGGCGGCGAAGTGCCGATTCTCATCAAGTTAAAAGGACAGAAAGTGGTCGTGATCGAAGGCATGGGCCAGGCGCCCATGAAAGCCACGCGAGAGTTCTTCGTCGAGCGTGCGCAGAAGGACGGCAGCTCGCCGTCGCTGACCGGTCAAACCACGATGCCGGGCGCCAGAAGAGGAGGACTGATACCTTCCACCGGTCCACTTTCAGCAACAGTACCGGCTGTTCTCGACGCCTGCGTAACGGCGCTCGATCAGTTTGGAACGATGACGCTCGCTGAAGTCATGGAACCGGCGATTCAGCTTGCGGACGGCTTCCCGATTGACGAGTTGAGGGTGCAGTACATCAAGACGCGCTCGCCCATCTTCTCTCAATGGGCGGATGCGAAACGGGTGTTTTTGCCGGGAGGCGAAATTCCTAAGGTGGGCGATATGTTTGTGCAGGCCGATCTGGCTCGGACACTTCGCCAGATCGTGCGTGCAGAACGGCTCGCGTCGAAAGGCACTCGCAACAACCGCCACGCCGGTTTGATGGCCGCCCGTGACTACTTTTATCGTGGTCCAATCGCCCGACGTATCGGCGACTACATGCAGGCAAATGGCGGATTGATCGCCGCCGGCGACTTTGCGCGCTTTGCCGCGAAGGTGGGCCAACCTGTCCAGGCGGATTATCGCGGCTATCAGGTGTACAAAGCCGGTTTCTGGACGCAGGGCCCCGCGATGGTCGAAACACTCAACATGCTGGAGGGTTTCGATCTGAAGAAGATGGGCCATAACTCCGTCACCTACATTCACACGCTTGCGGAAGCTCTCAAACTCGCGATGGCAGATCGCGATCGTTATTACGCCGATCCCGATTTCGTGAAGATCCCGATGGCGGAACTTTTGTCAAAAAATTATGCCGCACTCCGGCGGCCGCTGATCGACGAGCAGCGCGCTTCCCTCGCCCAGCAACCGGGCGATCCGCTCAACATGAAGGCCATTCTCGCCACTGCCGTTCAACGCGTAGGCCGTGCATCAGCGTTGACCGAGATTGAGCGTGCAAACGACACAACGTGCGTTAACGTCGTCGACAAAGATGGAAATCTTTTTAGCGCGACGCCGAGTGGCGCGTGGCTGCCGGCTGTAGTTGCCGGCGACACGGGCGTGTTGATGGGCCAACGGTTGCAGTCTGCGTTGACCGATCCCAACCATCCCAATGTTGTGGCCCCGGGTAAACGCCCGCGCATCACTCTTACGCCGACACTCGTGCTCAAAGGCGGCGAACCGTTCATGGTGCTGAGCACTCCCGGCGGCGACAACCAGGACCAGGCGTTGCTGCAAGTGCTGCTGAACGTGATCGAGTTTGGCATGAACCCGCAGGAAGCGGTTGAAGCGCCTCGCTTCGACACGCAACATTACGTCAGCTCGTTTGACGATCATGAGTTTCTGCCTGGTTCACTCAACGTCGAATCGCGCGTGAGTTTGAAGACAGTTCAGGAGTTGTCAAACAAAGGCCATAAGGTGAGGGTCCAGAGCGAATGGGGTACACTCTCGGCGCCCACAGTTATCATTTACGATCCAAAAACAGGTGTCGCAGCGGGGGGCGCGGATCCGCGACGCGGCCGCTACGCCGTTGCGTGGTAAATCAGCTTTCATTTCATACGGAGGAATCATGGCACTTCAGGAAGGTCAACGTTTCGTAGACTTCAAACTGCAGAATCAGAACGGCGAAACCGTTTCGCTCGACGACTTCAAAGGCAAGTGGCTCGTCGTTTACATCTATCCGAAAGACGACACGCCGGGATGCACGATCCAGGGACGGTCGTTCACTGCGAGCAAGCAGGAATTTGACGATGCGAACATTGCGGTAGTTGGCGTGAGCGAGGACGGCGTCGACTCGCACAAGAGCTTCGCAGACAAGTTTGGGTTCGAGATCGATCTGCTTGCGGATCCCAATCATGAGTTTTTGAAAGCTGCGGGTATCGGGCAGAGCGAGTACAAGGGAACGATGTACTGGGACCGCACCAGCTTCGTGATCGACCCGCAGGGCAAGCTACGCAAGACGTATCTCAAAGTGAATCCCGATGGTCACGAGCGCGTGTTGCTCGACGACATCAAAGCGATGCAGGCTGCTTCATAGTCGAGTTCAGTTCCGAGTTCCGTTCAGAGTTCAAGCTTTAGCTTGCAGTTGTAGATTGCGGCACGGGCAAGCTAAAGCTTGAACTCTGAACACAGACCGAAAACAAACAATGCTTGCGTACGTCTTTTGGCACTGGCCGCAGGAACATATCGCGCGCAGCGCGTACCTGGACCATCTCGCGGATTTTCATCAGACGCTTGCGGCAAATAAGCCGGCCGGGTTTCAACAGTCGGTGGTGTTTAGTATCAGAGGCGCGAACTGGCTGAACACGAGTGGCGAAGCGTTTGAAGAGTGGTACTTGCTGGACGACTCGGCGGCGATGGATCGACTCAACGACGCCGCCGTGTCGGGGGTTTGCGAAGAGCCGCATAATCGCGTCGCCAGAGAGGCCGCGGATGGCACTGGTGGGTTGTACCGGTTACGTGCGGGTGAGGAAGACCTGAGCCAGGCGAGGTTCGCGGCATGGTTAAGCAAGCCCGCGGGCGTTACTTACAAAGACTTCTTCTCGAGTTTGCAATCGATCACTTCACAACCCGGCGTGGCGTTGTGGGCTCGCCAGATGACTCTCGGCCCAACTAAAGAGTTCTGCCTGCATAGTTACACGCCCACACAACTCGACGGGCATCTGGTTTCATTACAACCAGTTTGGTTTTGACCCC
>DASUPZ010000493.1:0-10970 GCA_036280855.1 Pyrinomonadaceae bacterium
GTGCTGGACAGTGGCGACAAATTGCGAGTAGGCGAGACGACGCTGCACTTTTTAGTCGGCTAAATGGGCCCTGTTGGCCTGTAGGACTTATATTCTTTCATGACTGCTGCCCAAGGTTTGCCGCGCTCCCAGGCAAGAAGTCGCGCCGCCAGGCATGGTGGTAAACGACTCAGAGCCCCTTTCCCTCTCCGCTGCGGCGCCTTACTAATCGACTACATCGCACTCGTCTCAATCGTAGTCTTCGGCACTCTCGTCGCACGCATGTTGGGCGGCGGCGCGCGCGTCGCCGGCAATTCAGCAGAAACCGTGGCCATCTTGTTGGCGATCACTATCGCGATATGGAACCTCGGCATCATTCCCGGTTTGACCGGTCTGACGCTTGGTAAGTGGGCGACAGGTCTGCGCATCGAACGGAACGAGGGCGGGCGCCCCGGGATTGGCCGCGCGTTTCTGCGTCATTTCATCGGTTATCCACTTTCATTCGCTCTTCTGGGCATTGGTTTTTTGATGGCCGCAGTGTCCGTGCATGGCAGAGGCTTGCACGATATGATAGCCGGCACCATTGTCGTTCGTGAGGGTTCCATCTAGTTGGTGATGCTCCGCTACGCCGGCCTAATGATCGTCTAAGACATGACAGAGCTCATAGTTAAATTCCCCGACCGCGCCCCAGACCATTTTCCACTCGGTCGTTTACGTATAACGATCGGCCGTTCTGCCAGGAACGATCTCTGTATTCCCGATCCGTTCGCGTCACGTGTGCACGCCGAAGTCCGTCGTGAAGGCGACGAGTATGTTTTGCAGGATCTCGGTTCGGCAAACGGAACACTCTACAACGGCGCGACCGTCGAAGGCGTGGTTCATCTAACTGCCGGTGGCCGCATTCAGATCGGCGAAACTGAAATCATCTTCGACGACGGCACGTTCAACTCCGGCATGGGCGCCACGATGATCACCGACAACACGGGCACCCTTCCGGAAGCGACCATCGCGCTTGCGTCCGGCGACAGGACCACGTCGGGATTGCTCGAAGCGATCGAAGGCGCGCGTACCAACCCCGAGCAGGCGGTCGCTGCCACAACTCCCAAAGCCAAGCAGGGCGACCTGCTCGCATTGATCAGCAAAGTGGGTGTCACGCTGCTCGCATCCGCTACTCTGAACGAGACGCTCGAGCAGATCGTCACGCTCGTGTTTGAAGCAGTTCCCGCGGATCGCTGTCTCATCATGATGCGCGATGAGGGAAGTGAAGACTTGCGCGTGGCGGTTGCACGTTTGAGAGATCGAGTCGGAGAAGTCGGCGAGATTCGCGTGAGTCGAAACGTGCTCGATGAAGTTGTGATTCGTGGGAAATCAGTGCTCACGTCGGATGCGCAACATGATCCGCGTTTTGCGACCGGCACCGTCGTGCTTCAGGGTGTGCGATCTGTGTTGGCGGTGCCGCTTGGCGTTGCTGAAAAAGTGTTTGGAATCATCTACGCGGATTCGCCGATCGCTGAAGGTCGTTTCACTGAAGATCACCTGAAAGTTTTGACTACACTCGCGTCAGTGGCCGCGATACGCGTTGAAAACGCGCGACTGGTCGAAGCACGGCTCGAGCGCGAACGTTTTGAACGCGAACTGGCCCTGGCGAGCGAGATCCAGCAGCGTTTTCAACCCACTGCACCGCCGCACGTCGAAGGCTACGAATTGCAGGGCATCAGTTTTCCCTGTTACGAAATCGGCGGAGACTATTACGACTTCATCGAGCGCGAAGACGGGCGTCTCGTGATCGCCCTCGGCGACGTGTCGGGCAAGGGAACTGCCGCCGCGTTGCTCATGTCGTCATTGCACGCTGCGATTCACGCGCAATCCGCTTCGCATGATTCACTCGTGGCAACGATCTCGGCGGTCAATCGTTATCTCGCCGATAACATTCCCTCGAACCGGTTTGTCACTCTCTTCTATGCCGAACTCGATCCCCAATCCGGAGCGCTCTCGTTTCTGAATGCAGGACACAATCCGCCGCTGATTGTTCATTCCGCGGGAACTGTCGAGCAACTCGCGTCGGGAGGTTTGCCACTCGGAATCAAGCGTGATGCTGAGTATCGCGAGGGACGCACGCAGTTGCAGCACGGAGACGTGCTGGTGATCTATTCGGATGGTGTTACGGAAGCGGTGAGTCCGACGGGTGAAGAGTTTGGCGCAACGCGTTTGTATGAAGTTGTGTCGCGCAACATCGAAGGCTCTGCTGCCGGGATACGCGATCGGATCGAATCGTCGTTGACCAAGTTTGCGCAGGGGACGAGCGCCGCCGACGACATCACGTTGGTGATCGTCAAGAGACAAACCTGAGACAGGGTTGCAGGATTAACAGGATTTACAAGACGTTGGATCCTGATACCGACATTGGCGGCCCGCTTCACAGGTTCCCGGTCACGAATCACTCCGCTATCATCCGCGCGCGCAGCGACGATCAAATCGTGCGGCGCCGCGCTTTTGATACCATCCTGGCGAGCTACTGGAAACCTGCTTACAAGTACATCCGCCTTAAATGGCAGGCCGGCAACGAGGACGCAAAGGACCTGACGCAGGGTTTCTTCGCCACTGCGTTCGAGAAGAATTACTTCGCCACTTACGACGCGGGCAAAGCCAGCTTTCAAACTTTTCTGCGGACGTGTCTCGACGCGTTCGTCGCGAATGAACGTAAAGCTGGACAGCGCTTGAAACGCGGCGGCGACATGGACCATTACCAGCTCGACTTCCTCACCGCTGAACACGAGCTCGCTTCGCATGCGTCAGATCTGAGTCCCGAAGACTATTTCCATCGTGAATGGATCAGGGGCATGTTTGCGATGTCAGTCGGAGCTTTGCGCGAGCGTTGTGATCAGACGGACCGGAGCGTTCACTTTCAACTGTTCGAACGTTACGATCTCAGCGACGATGCGAATGTTTCCTACGCCATGCTGGCTAAGGAATTCAACCTCGAACCCGCGACTGTAAACAACTATCTTGCCGCCGTGCGTCGTGAATTTCGCCGCATCGTTATAGAGAAGCTGCGTGAGATAACTGCGACTGACGAAGAGTTTCGCACCGAGGCCCGCTCGTTGCTCGGAGTCGACGTAAAATGAAGTGGATTTCAGACGACAAGTTGGACCGTCTCCGCACGCTCGTCGCGAATCCCGACTTCAGCTCGACCAAGTACACGTTTGTAAAAGAACTCGCGCGCGGCGGCATGGGCACCGTGTACCTTGCCGAAGACACAGAACTCGACCGGCACGTCGCGATCAAGGTGCTCAACACGCCCGACGTGACGGAGGATTTGCGCGACCGCATGGTGCGTGAAGCGCAGATCATTGCGCGGCTCGAACATCCCGGGATCGTTCCGGTGCACGACGTGGGTGTGTTACCCGATGGACGTGTGTTTTATGCGATGAAGTACGTGCGCGGGAGCAGGCTTGATGAGTATGCGGCGGAGAACAGTTCGATCAGGGATCGGTTGCGAAAGTTTCAGGCGGTTTGTGATGCCGTTGCGTTTGCACATGCGCATGGCGTGATTCATCGAGATCTTAAACCGCAGAACATCATGATCGGATCGTTTGGCGAAGTGCTCGTCCTGGATTGGGGCGTTGCGAAACTGGGCCGCGGCTTTTCGCGGATGAACACGGATTGGCCGGCGGGAACGATTGTTGGGACGCGTGATTACATGTCGCCGGAACAGGCGCGTGGAGAGATCGATCAACTCGATGAGCGCGCTGATATTTATTCGCTTGGCGCTGTGCTTTATTTTTTGTTGACGAACAAGCTGCCCGGCGAGGCGCGTCCACGATCCGTGAATGCAGCAGTCAGTAAAACAGCGGAAGCGATCTGTTTGAAAGCGATGGCGCGTTCGGCGGGTGAGAGATATTCGAGTGCGTTGGAATTGTCTGCGGACATCGGTCACTGGCTCGATGCGGAGCCGGTTTCAGCGTATCGCGAGAGTGCGTTTGAAAAAGTTAGCCGTTGGACCGGCAAGAACCGTTTTCTGGTTTTACTCGTGCTTGCATACCTCGTGATGAGAATTTTTTTCGCTTTTACCGCGGGGCGTTAAAGATTTTCCGGCAGACGTTTAATAGAAGAACAGCAAGCAAATCAACAACAGGAGAACACACACATGTCCAAGCCCCTGATTGGAGTCATCCTCGGCGCAGCACTCGGCGTTATCGACGGACTGACTGCATGGTTCACCCCCGCTGTTCGCAACGAAATCGGCGGAATAGTCATCGGTTCTACCCTCAAGGGGATCATCGCCGGAGTCGCGATCGGATTCTTTGCGAAGAAGTTTCAGTCGCTGCCGGCGGGAATTCTGTTTGGAGTTTTAGTAGGCGGGTTTCTGGCTTTTCTCGTGGCCTTCATGCAGGGAGGCTACTACTTCCAGATCATTTTGCCCGGCACGCTGGTCGGACTGATCGTCGGCTTTGCCACTCAGAAATACGGATCCGCGGATTACACGGAACGATCTGCGAAATCCGCGTAAATCCGCGGCTAATCGCTCGGTTTTCCCTGAAGGAGCGGCTCTGATTTCAGCGTCTGTGGTCCATTCTCGTTGCACAACGCAAAGGAGCCGCCTTCATACATCGTGACCCCCGCGTATTGACCTTTGGCATTCAGTATATAGAAACTGATGCCGAATGCCGGCAGGCCGCGGCTGTTCAGGAGTCGCTTCTCGATCGTGTTGCTCTTGATCCTGTTCAGCACTTCCATGCCCGCGTCTTTCGGGTGCGCGCCGCGACGCATTTCTTCCACGATGACAAACGAGCACAGGTTGTAAAGATTCGCTTCGCCACGACCAGTCGAGCCGGCCGCGCCGATTGCGCCATCGACATAAAGTCCCGCGCCGAGTATCGGAGAATCGCCGAGGCGTCCGGGGATCTTCCAGGCGAGGCCGCTGGTTGTCGTGACGCCGCAGATCTCGCCACGCGCGTTGATGCCGTCGCAATTGATCGTGCCGTGCATGTTCTCTTCGCGGAGTAGTCCTTCGGCGAGCATTTCCAGCGCGGCACGCCGTCCGGCTTCGGCTCGTTTTTTCGGGTCGAGATAGTGACCGGGATCGGTCCTGCGTTTCCATTCGAGCCACTGTTTGCGCGAGTTCTCAGTGTTGAGATCGTCTTCGATCTTGAATCCCATGTTGCGCGCAAACTCCTGCGCGCCTTTGCCGACGATCAGGTGATGATCGGTATTCTCCATCACGGCCTGTGCGACGAGTGAAGGAGTGCGCACGCCTTCGAGCGCGCCGACCGCCCCGGCCCGTTTCTTTGGACCATGCATCACGGACGAGTCGAGTTGGACCACGCCCTCAGCGTTCGGCAGTCCGCCATAACCGACACTGTCGTCGAGTGGATCGAGTTCGACGATATTCACGCCGGCTATCAACGCATCGAGCACATCCGAGCCGGCGGTCATCATCGTGAACGCCTTCTGCACCGCCGTCACGTTCCCACCATTCTTGAATCGATTGCCATTGGAGGAAGCAATGACGAGCGGCTTGACCGCGTTCTGCTTGAGGATCATCGGGAAGCCAACACCGGCAACGGCGGTGTTGCGCATGAACTCACGGCGTTTGATTTTCATGGTTGCCAATTCTGCCACAGATGAACGCGGATTACACCGATAAAGCCTCTTTTATCTTCTCCGCGGTTTTGGGGCCGATGCCGTCGACCATGTCGAGGCCGCCGGAGGAGACGAAGGTTTTTAGATCGGCGAGTGAAGAAACTTTGAAACGCTGGTGCAGGAGGGCCGCGGTCTTTGGACCAATACCGTGAATCTCGAGGAGATCGAGTACGCTTTCCGGTGTTTCAGCCGTGAGTCGATCCCACGCGTCGAATGATCCCTTCTCGAGCAGTTCGATCACCTTTCCCGCGATCGCTTTGCCGACACCCGGAATCTCCTGCAAACCCACGACACCCTCTTTATCTGCAATCTCCTTCAACGGCGTGGGCCACACTTCAATCGCTTCCGCCGCGTTGCGATACGAACGCAAACGAAAAGGATCGTCGCCGCGAATCTCCATCAACGCGGCGAGCCGATAGAACCGGCGTGCGATTGCTTCGTTTTCCATTGAAATTGTGCTTAGTCTAACGTCGCGAGCAGAGTAATATCAAAGCGGGTTACAGACTGACCACGAGGAGATTCCAGTTGGACGAAAAAAGACGACAGATGTTGACGGGCATATCACTCGCCGGCGCCGCCGTTTTACTCAACGCATGTGGCCCAACTTCAGATTCGGGCAGCGCGACGAACCAGGAAAACAAAAGTGACGGACCCGCGCCGGGCGAAGCGGAGCCCGTGGAAGTTACGGCCGCGGAAGATCTCATGCGCGAACATGGACTGCTTCGTCGCGCTTTAATCGTTTACCAGGAATCGGCGCAGCGACTGCGTCAGGATGCGGCGTCAGTTCCGCCCGACACACTCGAAAAGGCCGCCAACCTCGTGCGTGTTTTTGGCGAAGATCATCACCAGTCAAAACTGGAAGAGGTGTTTGTTTTTCCGGTCGTGAAGAAGACGCCGGGGACCGCGGCGACATACGTCGATGTGTTGCTGGCCCAACACGCGCGCGGGCGCGAGATCACTGACTACCTGTTGTCGATAACCAGGGAGGATCGAATTCCGTCGAACAGCGTTGAACCGCTGGCGAAAGCACTGGAGGCGTATGTTCGCATGTATCAACATCACGCTGCGATTGAAGACACGGTTGTGTTCCCTGTGTGGAAGACGGCTGTTGGACCATCGGAGCTCGATGCGCTCGCAGCCAAGTTTGACGAGATCGAAGCGGAACAGTTTGGTGGTGACGGATTTGAAATAGCGCTCAAGAGGATGGAAGAGGTTGAAGAGAGTCTTGGTCTCTCGAAGCTCGATATCTTTACAGCGCCCGGTCCGCCGGTGTTGTAGTAACCAGATCGCAAGGATCTGTGTATAATGCGCCTCACTCAAATTGGACGGAGGGCCTCACAACTTCCGCAGGCACCTCAAACCTTAACCTCTAACCTTAAGGAGCCAGACATGACTTTCATCGAATTCGCCGACGAACCAACCCAGGAAGAACGCATCGCAAAACTACGCGCGGAGCTGGAAAGACTCGGCGGCAGCGCCTCCAAGCTCGACTCGATGCCTGCCGATATGGAAGAAGAGTTTCTCAGGCACGTGCTCGAATACGAAACCGCAGAACCGATCAGTCTCTTTCGTTTGCTCGAGAACTCCGGACTGGAGATCCCCGCACCTGACGCGCTCGACAAAGATGCACTCAGAATCAAATTGAAGGAACTCATCGACCAGATGGCTTCGATGGGCGCTTACCTGCTGCACACAAATCATCTCTCGGATCGCGAACTCTACGACTATCTTTATCACGACGGATTGCGCGAAGAGACAGTGCTGTTTCCCGAGAACCCGAGCTACGCGTACATGATCGATCTGACCGGAAGCGGCAGCGATGAAGACAACCAGATCTATTTAAAATACTACGCCGACGAGGAACACCGGCGACAATGGGCACACGATTGGCCCGACGATCATTTGCCGGAACACGAGCAGCCGCCGTTCGATCGCGATCGGTTCCTGCCGCAGTCGCCGATAGGATGAGAAGACCGCCACGGATTACGCCCGCTTTTCAGTGTAATCCGTGGCAACGATCATTGTGCCGGTGCCTTTGTCGGTGAAGACTTCCGAGAGCAACGCATTGCGTTTTGTTCCGCTGATGATGTGTGCGCTGTGAACGCCGCGTTCCAGCAGGACGCTGATGCTTTGCAGTTTTGGAATCATGCCGCCGGTGGCCGCGCCACTGCTGATCAACTCACGCGCCTCAGCCGCGGTGAGCCGGGATAGCTTTGTGTCGAGATCGCCGGACGTCAGGTAAATGCCGTCTACATCGCTGAGCATAATCAGTTTCTCGGCATGCAGTTGGACGGCGATCTCGGAGGCGATCGTGTCGGCGTTGATGTTGAAGACCATGCCTTCGGCATCGGCGCCTAACGACGAAATGACCGGGAGGTAGCCGTGGTCCAGCAACACTGTCAGCAGACGCGTGTTGATCCGGACTACGTCGCCGACGTGACCGAAATCGACTTTATCTCGCATGCCGGTTTCGCGGTTCAGGATCTCTTTCGGCGGGCGCCGTTCCGCGTGAACGATATTGCCGTCGACGCCCGAGAGGCCGACGGCTTCGATCCCGCGATGGCGCAAGGCGGCGAGGATGTCCGTATTGATCTTGCCGGCGAAGATCATCTTGGCCATTTCGAGTGTGGCGTCGTCGGTTACGCGACGGCCCTCGATGATCGTCTGCTCGACGCCGAGCCTGCTTGCGAGTTCGCTTAGTTGTTTACCGCCGCCATGCACGACGCAGATGCGAATGCCGACCTGGTGTAGGAGGGCCAGTTCTTCGGCGATCGAGGTCAAGTTTTCCTGGCTTTCAGTGACCTTGCCTGAGAGCTTGACGACAAACGTCTGTCCCTGGAAGCGTTGAATGTACGGCAACGCTTCGCGCAGGAGATCGAGCCGGAGTTGATCGTCAACGTTTGGATACGTCATGTTTTGATCTTGCCGCAGATAAACGCGAATGAACACGGATGCGATCCGTGTTCATTCGCGTTTATCTGCGGCTAAAAACACAGTTTCATTACCGCCTTTTGCACGTGCAGCCGGTTCTCGGCTTCGTCGATCACCACAGAAGACTGCGAATCGATTACGCCGTCAGTCACGATCACGTTGCGGCGCACGGGCAGGCAGTGCATGAAGATGGCGCTTTCAGTTCGAGCCATTCTCTCTTCGTTTACGATCCATTTGCGCCGGAATTGCGAGCGCTTGATGATGTCCTGCTCGCTGTTGCCGTAAAACTCTTTGCCGCCCCAGCTCTTCGCGTAAACAACCTCGGCGCCGGAAAAAGCGGCATCGATATCGTGCGTGATCTCGAGGTTTCCGCCTGATGCAGTCGCAAGGCGATGTGACGTTTCAATCAACTCTTCGTCGAGCTCGTAGCCGGATGGATGAGCGATTACAAGATCGTGCCCCATCTGCGCCGCCGCGAGTGCGAAACTGTTTGGCACTGCCATCGGCAGCGGCTTCGGGTGCCACGCCCACGTGAGCAGGACGCGCTTGCGTCCCGCGCCCAGCTTTTCGCGAATCGTCAACATGTCAGCCATTGACTGGCAGGGATGATGCATCGCAGATTCAAGGTTGATGATCGGGACAGAAGCGTACCGGGCAAACGCATTGAGCACGGGATCGATGCGTTCTTCATCCCAGTCTTTCAAGGTCGCAAACGTCCTCACGCCGATTGCCGCGCAATATCGTTCGAGCACGCGTACAAACTCCGCGACGTGTTCGGTCTTGTCGGAATCCATCACTGCGCCTTCGCGATGTTCGAGTGTCCAGCTCGTACCGCCCGGCTCGAGCACCACGGCATTGCCGCCGAGCTCGTAAATGCCAACCTGCATCGACGCACGTGTGCGCAGGCTCGGATTAAAAAAGACGAGCGCGATGGATTTACCTGCGAGTGGCTTCGAATCATCCTCGCCGCTCTTGAAACGCAACGCTGACTCGATCAGCCCCTCGAGCTGCTCGCGCGAAAAATCAATTGTGTTCAGAAAATTCATTAACGTTTTATCCGCGATTATCCAATGCGCCTACAAATAGGTCGACATGCTCTTCTTTCAAAATGAGCGGTGGCAGGAGCCGCAGCACGGTGGGGTCGCTCGACGTTCCCGTGATGATTTTTCGGTCGAGCAATCGCTGGTGAACCGTTGCTGCTTTATCGCTGAACTCGATCCCGAGCAAACACCCGACACCATGAACAGCCACGACCTGCTCCACTTCGCGCAACCGTTTTCGCAAATACGCTTCAACCCGTTTCACATTTTCGAGCATGCGATCGTTTTCGATCGCTTCGAGTGTTGCTGTCACTGCGGCCATTGCCAACATGCCGCCGCCGAAAGTCGTGCCGAGATCGTTCTCCTTGATCTTTGAAGCAATCGCTTCATTCACGAGACATGCGCCGACTGGAACACCGCTCCCCAGCGCCTTCGCAAGCGTTACAACGTCAGGCACAACGCCGCCGCCTGCTTCGCTACCCGCAAAGAACCACTCCCCCGTGCGGCCGACGCCTGTTTGCACTTCATCGTAGATTAGAACGATACCGCGCTCGTCGCACAAGGCGCGAAGCGAACGATAGAAATCTGCGTTTGCCATCCGCACGCCGGCCATCGATTGAATCGGTTCGAGCATGATCGCGGCCACGGTGTCGTCCGCGAGTTCACGCACGGAGTCGATGTTGCCAAACTCGGCTTCGATGTGGCCCGGCACATTTGGTTTTCCGAGCTCGCGATACTTGCCGAGGAATGTTGCACTGATCGCGTCGGCAGTGCGCCCGTGAAAGCCACCGGAGAAGGTGATGACTTTCTCGCGGCCGGTGAACATGCGCGCCATGCGCATCGCGTTTTCGTTTGCTTCAGTGCCGGAATTGCAGAAGAAAACTTTCGTCAGTGCATCGGGAGCAATCGAGACGAGCTTCTCCGCGGCCTGCGCCCGCACATCCGAATAAACAAGGTTCGAATAAAAAATCAGCTTCTCGGTTTGTTCGCGGATCGCGTTCACCACGTGCGGATGACAGTGTCCCGTTCCCGCAACGGCATGCCCGCCGTAGAGATCCAGATAACGATCGCCATCGCTCGCATAGATCCACACGCCCTCGCCGCGCTCCGCGGCGATCGGCATCTTTTTATACGTCGCAAGCTGGAATCTATCCTCTTCGATCGTTCTCATCATCCGTGTTATCCGCGTTACGGGTTTGTCCCTGCGAGCACCAGGCCGGTCTTCTCTTCCAGACCAAACATCAAGTTCATGTTTTGTACCGCTTGCCCGGCGGCGCCTTTCACCAGGTTGTCGATTGCGGAAAAGATCACGATCTGTTTTCCACGCACGGCGAAACCGATGTCGCAAAAGTTAGTCGTCTTCACCCAGTTGATGTC
>DASUPZ010000494.1:0-14505 GCA_036280855.1 Pyrinomonadaceae bacterium
CTTAGTTCGACATTTGGACCAAAGCGGCGACAAGTCGCCGCACTCCAAGGAGGGGCTTTATACTAACGCGCATGAACAATCATTCCGGCCGGCCGACCTGGGCTGAAATCGATCTCAACCACCTGGCCGCAAACTTCAAACAGATCAAAACACGCGTAAAGCCGATGGCGCGCGTGATGGCTATAGTCAAAGCAAATGCATACGGTCACGGCGCGGTCGAGTGTGCGCGCAGGCTGGGAGCCGAAGGAGCTGAGTGGTTTGCAGTGGCGCTCCCTGAAGAGGGAATCGAGCTGCGTGAGGCAGGTATTACACAACCGTTGCTCTGTCTCGGTGGTTTCTGGTCGGGACAAGCCGCGCTCTGCATTCAGTATCAACTGACTCCCGTTGTTTACCGGCTCGACATGATCGACTCACTAAACCAGGCCGCTACGGACGCCGGCGTTATCGCCGACGTTCACGTGAAAGTCGACACGGGCATGGGGCGTTTAGGTGTTCGCTACGACGATCTCGGCGAGTTTGTCGACGGCCTCGGCCGGTTTCGCAACGTGCGGGTCGACGGGATAATGAGTCACCTCGCTGCTGCTGACGACGCTTCGTGCCAGCCATTGACCCGCGACCAGATTCAGCGTTTCGAAGACGCAATAATCACTTTCAGAGAGCACGGGCATCGTCCTGCGTATCATCACCTTGCAAACTCCGCGGGCATTTTTGGTCATCGCGATACGTGGGGAAACCTCGTCAGACCAGGCGGAGTGTTATACGGTTTGTGGCGTGACGTTCTTCCGCTCTCCGCGTCAGACGCGGACCTGCTGCCCGTCATGTCGCTGCACTCACGAATATGTTTGTTGAAGTGGGTGCCGCCGGGCGAGACGATTGGTTACGGTTGCACGTTTGAAGCGTCGCGCAGGAGTTTGATTGCGACGTTGCCGGTCGGTTATCACGACGGTTACATGCGCGGCCTGTCGAATCGCGCTCACGTCATCGTGCGGGGAATGTACGCGCCTGTAGTTGGCCGCGTGTCGATGGATCAGACGCTGATCGACGTTACGAATGTTGCCGGAGTGGAGATTGACGATGAGGTTACGTTGTTGGGCTGGGACAAGCCAAACTCCGAACTCAAAGTAACCGCAGAAGATCTCGCCAGGATTGCGGGAACGCTTTCGTATGAAGTGACGTGTGGAATATCAGGGCGCGTACCGCGGGTCTTCAGGCGGGATTGATACGATTAACCTGTGCTAATATTTCCATCCTCGCGAAAGCCGTAACCATTCGTTCAGAGTTCAAGCTTTTAGCTTGTTCTCTGAGAGCAACCTAAAGGTTGAACTCTGAACACGATTGTTTTTTAGATTAAGGAGGCTCCCTCAAATGACTTATACCGTAAGGCCTGGCGATACGATGTCCAAGATTGCCATGCGCAATGGTGTCAGCGTTGCCCAGTTGCTTCAGGCCAACCCCCAGATAACCAATCCCAACAGGATTAACGTCGGCGACGTTCTCAACCTTCCAAACAGTTCTACTACGACAGACAACACGCAACCGCTGCCTTCGACGGTCGCTAAGGCCGCCGCCGCAGTGGGCGCACTCGGGGCTGCGATAGCCGAAGCGCTCGGACAGTTGTCTGCCAAGTATGAAACCGGCGGTCGCGGACCGGGAACGGTCTCAACCGGTGCCGGAGATCCGGGCGGCGTTTCCTATGGTTCATACCAGATGGCGACCAAGATGGGCACCGTCGCGAAGTTTGTGAGCCAGCCGAATTTCCCCTGGCGCAACGACTTTCAGAACCTGACACCGGGCACGGCACAGTTCACCGCGGTTTGGAAACGAATAGCCCAGGAGCAAACTGCTGCATTCCAGGAAGCGCAGCACGCTTACATAAAGAAGACCCATTACGATTTGCTGGCAGCAAAGATACTTGCGGAGGCCGGTCTCGACGTGAATACGAGAAGCCATGCGTTGATGGACGCCGTATGGTCCACTGCCGTTCAGCATGGCGGTGCAAGTCCGATCGTGTGTCGCGCGTGTTCGAGCGTCAGTTGTGATCGCAGCGATCCGAAGTATGACGAACTATTGATCAAGGCGATCTACGCGGAACGCGGCAAGAAGAAACCCGACGGTAACCTGGCTTACTTTTCAAAGAGCTCGCCGAGTGTGCAGCAAGGCGTGGCGAACAGGTTCAGAAATGAGTGTCAGGACGCTCTTGCGATGCTATCGAAAGAGGCCTAGTCGATCCGGAAAATGCCTGAGGAAGCTGAGAAGCTGACCGTCGAGGTCAACGATAAAGAGGCAGTCACTGCGCTTCTTTATCCAGCCGCTAAAAAGAACCACGCCGGAGTGACGTTGCTGCTCGGTCATGGAGCAGGCGCGAATCAAACGAGTGGTTTCATGCGCATGTATGCCAACGGTTTAGCTGCGCGTGGACTCGACGTGATGACTTTCAACTTTGTCTACATGGAACAAGGACGGTCAGTTCCGGATCAGAAACCAAAGTTGGAAGCCTGCTTTCGCGCGGTGATCGAGACGGCGCTCAAGCACAGGAAGCTGAAGAACAACAGTTTGGTGGTAGGTGGAAAGTCGATGGGAGGGCGGATCGCGTCGCAAGTGATCGCCGCTCAGGATGAGACGCCCGTTGCCGGGTTGGTGTTTCTCGGTTACCCGCTGCATCCGCCCGGACAAACCACCAAGCTGCGCGTCGAGCATCTCGAACACGTTAAGAAGCCGATGTTATTTGTGCAGGGAACGCGCGATGCACTCGGCACTCCGGACGAGATCGAGCCTCACATCAAAAACCTTCGGCCGCAGCCGGAGATTTTTGCGATCGAAGGCGGCGATCACTCGTTCAAAGCGCCGAAGAAGTTTGGGTTGACGCCGGAGCAGATTCACGAAGCGGCGATGGACGAGATCGCTCGTTGGGTCAGAGCAATATGAGCCGCGGATAACGCGGATAAAAAACCACAGATAAACGCGGATAAAGCCAAAGTAGAGAAAGTAGGGAGGGAGAGGTACGGGAGACGATTCCCGTACCTCTTTGTCTGGGCGGGGCTTACTTCATTACGAAGTTGTAAGTGATCACACCCTGGACTTTGACGGGTTGATCGTTGATCGTTGTCGGTGAAAAGCGCGCGCGCCTCGCGGCTTTCTCGGCCTCCGCGAGGAAAAGCGTATGGCCTGTGAGCGCTTTAGCCGAGACCACTCTTCCACTCTCATCTATGAGTACCTGGACCGTAACCGTGCCTTTCAAACCTATCTGCCTGGCGAGCACCGGGTAAGTTGGCATCGGCAAGTCGAGGGCTTTGCTATTCAACACGACCGAGATCTTGAGAACCTTGGGCGTAGCCGGCGGAGGATCCGGCGCCGGAGGAACATCGGGAATATTGACGACCGGTTTGCTGCCTGTTCCTCCCGGTACGCCACGAGGGCTTCCGCCTGGCGGCGTTGGGAGATCGGCGTTAAAGGCGCCAGGCACAGAATCCGGCCGCGCAGGTGGTACGTCTGGAGCTTTTATTCCAGGTTTGTCAGGAACGTTATGTGGGTTTGAAGGGCTGTCGATCAACTCCGTCCGCGTCGAACGAGTGGGTTGATTATCCGAGTTCGATGAAGCTCGAATTGTAGTTTTAAATACCTGCGGCTCCGGCTCTGCCTGATGCACCGGCACGTAAGTGAGAAGCTGCAGCTCAGTACTTTGGGCTTCGAGATGAGCATCGTATGCGTAAATGCTGGCCACGCCGGCGATAGATATCAACACCAGATACGTTGCTGTGGTGAACAGCAAAAACGATCCGCGCCGCTTAAACTCCCGGGCATGCGAGCTCGATTCAATCAGGTTATTAAACATCGAGTTCCTCCGCTGTCTGCCGGTGCCTTCGGGTCGCGGGAGCTACGTGGCCATTAGACACCTCCAGCCCCAAACGGTTCCCGAATAACTTGCCTCCCCCTTGGAAACGAAATAGGATTAGCGCCGCTCGCCCGATTCCCACACATACAGGAGCAGATGCCATGGCGACCCAAAAGGCGTTTCAGGAACAACTCAATCCGTTCGAAGTTGCTAAACAGCAGTTCAATCGTGCAGCGGATTACCTCGATCTTGATGCGTCCATGCGGCATGTTTTGGAAAGCCCAAAGCGCCAGTTGATTGTCTCCATTCCTGTGAAGATGGACGGCGGCGACGTGCAGGTGTTCGAGGGCTATCGCGTCCAACACAACATCGCGCGTGGACCAGCAAAGGGCGGTATTCGTTATCACCCAAACGTCACGCTCGACGAAGTGAAAGCGCTCGCTTCGTGGATGACGTGGAAGTGCGCGACTGTCGGCATACCTTACGGCGGCGGCAAAGGCGGTGTGATTTGCGATCCGAAGAGTCTTTCACGCAACGAACTCGAGCGTCTCACGCGACGCTACGCATTCGAGATCGCGCCGATCATTGGTCCGGATCGCGACATTCCCGCGCCCGACGTTTACACAGACGAACAGACGATGGCGTGGATTATGGATACGATCTCGATGGTGCGTGGCCACACGGAACTGGGCGTTGTCACCGGAAAACCAATCTCGCTTGGAGGATCGCAGGGACGCGCTGAAGCGACTGCGCGCGGATGTCTCTATGCATTGCGTGAAGCGTGCCGGGTGAAAGGAATCAGTTTGGCCGGCGCGCGCGTGGTGGTCCATGGTTTCGGCAATGCGGGCGCAAATATCGCGCGGCTCGTCGCGGAAGATGGCGCACGCGTCATCGCAGCTTGCGACTCGGGCGCGGCGGTTTACTCTGCGACCGGTATCGACGTCGCCGAGGCTTTGAAACACAAAGCCCTAACAGGATCTTTAGCCGGGCTGGCTGGTGTGAAAGCGATCGATCCTAACGATATCCTCACACTTGAATGCGACATCCTGCTTCCCTCGGCCCTTGAAAACGCGATCACGCTGAATAACGTCGGCAGAGTAAAGACGAAGATAATCGCCGAGCTCGCAAATGGTCCAACCACGCCCGGCGCCGATCGCGTGCTGGAGGATGAAGGAGTTTTTCTGATTCCTGATATTCTCGCGAATGCCGGTGGCGTGACTGTGAGTTACTATGAATGGGTGCAGGATCAGTATTCGTTCTTCTGGTCGGAACAAAAGATCAACGACACGCTCGAAAGCACGATTCACACCGCTTTCGAGTCAGTGCACGAGACTGCGCAACGTTACAACACCGACATGCGCACTGGAGCGTATATACTTGCGGTTGACAGAGTGGCACAAGCAACAAACGTGAGGGGGATTTTCCCGTAAGAATATGAGCGATAAGATCACCGTCTACGAAAAACCGACTTGAACGACGTGTCGCAACATGGACAAACTGCTCCGTGAGAGCGGTATTCCGTTTGAGAAGATCAATTACTACAAAGAGCCGTTAACTCAAAAGAAGCTCACGGAATTGCTTCGCAAGGCGAACTTGAAGCCGCGCGATGTGTTGCGAAAAGGTGAGACGGCTTATAAGGAACTCGGGTTGGGCGAGGACAAGTTTAGTGACAGCGAGTTGATCGCGTTGATGATCGAGCATCCGGACTTGTTGCAGCGGCCGATCATCGAGCGTGGCGACCGCGCGGTCCTCGGACGACCGATCGAGAACGTGAAGGAACTGCTTTAATCTCTGTAATCCGTGCATTAAGATCCGCGTAATCTGTGGCCAAAGAAACACTGTTCGTCTGTCAAAGCTGCGGTCATAAGTCAGCCAAGTGGCTCGGCAAGTGTCCTGAATGCGGCGAGTGGAACGCACTCGTCGAAGAACGTTCCCAACCCGCACGCAAAAACCGCAACGGCTTTAAGCTCCGCGACGTTTCCGCCGTTCCTTTCACTGAGATCGAATCGCAGGACGACGTTCGCATTCCTTCCGGCGTCACCGAATTCGATCGCGTCCTGGGCGGCGGGATCGTCCCCGGCACGCTCGTGCTGATCGGCGGCGATCCCGGTATCGGCAAAAGCACGTTACTGCTTCAGGTGGCTGACAAACTCAGCGCCACCGGTTCGCTCGTGCTGTACGTCTCCGGCGAAGAATCGGAACGTCAGATAAAGTTGCGCGGTGAGCGTCTCGCAGTCGAAGCAAAGAACGTCTACCTGCTTCCCGAAACCAACCTCGAGAACATCATCAACGAGATCGAACGGCTGAAACCCGGCGCGATCATCGTCGATTCAATCCAGACTGTTTTCTCCGGACTGATCGATTCGGCGCCGGGATCGGTTTCGCAGGTGAGGGAAGTCGCGCACCAGTTTCTCGTGCTCGCGAAGAACCGCGGCATTCCGGTTTTTCTTATCGGCCACATCACCAAGGAAGGCTCGATCGCTGGTCCAAAGATCCTCGAACACATCGTCGACACCGTTCTCTATTTCGAAGGCGAACGCCATCACAATCATCGCATCGTGCGTGCGGTGAAGAACCGTTTCGGCGCGGCGAATGAAGTCGGCGTGTTTGAAATGACGGGAACGGGATTAAAGCCGGTCGCAAACCCATCGCAGATGTTTTTGCAGGAACGACCGCACAACGTCGCCGGATCGATCGTCACTGCGTGCATGGAAGGTACGCGGCCTTTGCTTGTCGAGATTCAGGCGCTTGTGTCGGGGACGAAGTATGGAACCGGACGCCGTATGACGCAGGGGTTGGACCAGAACCGAGTTTCGTTGTTGATCGCGATGCTCGAGAAGCGCTCGGGTCTGCAACTCACCGGCGACGACGTGTTCGTGAATATCGCTGGTGGTTTGGAAGTTGATGAACCTGCGGCTGACCTCGGCGTTGTGACTGCGATTGTTTCGAGTTTTAAGAACATGACCATCGATCCGCACACAGCAGTGTTTGGAGAAATCGGCTTGACTGGCGAGGTGCGGGGAGCGATGCAGGCGTCTGTACGCGCACGCGAAGCGCAGGCGCTTGGATTCAAGAAGATCGTGATGCCCGCATCGAACGTCACCGGGCTCGAGCGCTTGCTGGGCGTGCGCATTGTAGGTGTGAAATCGGTAGATGAAGCGCTCGACGAACTGTTCTAATCCGTGGAAATCCGCGAAAAAAACTTCACCACGAGCCCGTCATCGAGTTTCTTCGAATCCGCGGATTTAAATCCATCCAGATAGCCTTTTGGTATGAAGGTGTCAGCGCCGCTGACCGTCAACGGCACCTCCGTAATGATCCACTTCTCGATGTGGGGCAGGAATGCCTCGTAGATCTGCGCGCCGCCGATCACAAACAGATCCGTACTTAGTGAGTTGTTGAATGAGAGAACCGACTCGATGTCGGTCAACACCACCAACGACTCTCGAGGTTCGATATTCGGATCGCGGCTCAGCACGATGTTCAATCTGTTCTTCAGCGGCTTACCGATCGTGACCCACGTCTTGCGGCCCATAACCACTGCGTGGCCTGTAGTGGTCTCGCGAAAAAACTTCATGTCAGCCGGATAGTGCCACGGCAACTTGCCGCCTTTTCCAATCGCGCCCTTTCGATCTACCGCTGCGATGCCGATGATCATGCGTACACTATCTCACAACCAAATAGCGCCTTGAAAAAATTCTTGCAAAAATTTCCGGCGCTGCTTTATGCTGGCATCACGAAGGAACTAACCATTCCTCTTCTATAACCTATCTTCAGTCCTAAGCACACCACCATCCCACGCATTAGCTGGAGCCCCAAGCATGAGCGACAACTTTGTCGGTGCGGCCGGAGAGTTGCAGCCTAAGTACGAGATTAACTTTGATTCGCCCGGTTCACTCTCGCGAACTGTGCTGGCGCCTGTGGCCATGAACGATCCTGTTGGCCTTGTCTTGTTTGGCGATTCTTCTGCGATTTACATTGCACACGTAACTGATTCAGGCTCTTCACCCTACGCTCTGCTGAGTTCAATCCCGGCCACTACCTACATTCATGGTTGGTCCTTAAACTCCGGCAAGCTCTATTTACTCGACGGCATAGAACTCTCCTACTGGGACGTCGGCGAAGGAAAGAAACTTCGGACGCTCAAGCTGCTGGCAGGCACTGATGCGACGACGGCAACAGCAGCGCTGAAAGAACTGCAAAAAGCGACCCAACGCGTCGAGTGGGCCACGTTGCTCGAACAGTCGGAAGCTGAATTGGTGAAACTGACGGCAGAACAGGCAGCGGCGCGGCCTGGCACGCCTGAACGCGATCGGCTCGATCGCCTCGTAGCAAACTATTTGAAGATGCTGAAAGCGCTACGCGAGATGACCGGTGGCACGGCCGACGGTGCGGGTTCACAAACGTTGATTGCCGACTTGAAAAAGGCCCTCGCTGATAAGAAAAGTGCAGCCGCGCCCTGGCTCTTCTCGGCGCCACTGGTGCGGCCGGGCAGTCTCGAAGATGCGTTACCCGCCGTCTTCATCATGCAGGGAAACGGCACGATCCACACATGTGACAAGTTAGCGATGGAAGGGTTGAGCCGGAAATTGAAGGACCAGGCTGAGCTACAAATCGCATGGTTTGAAGATCGCGCCCGCAACCAGCGACTGCTGGGATTGATCAGTAACTCTACGCTCTACGCCCTCGATCCAAAGGACTACAGTGAGAAGAGTCACTGGACCCCTACTCCAACTCCAGCCGCCGGGACCATGCACACACTCAGAACAGGCAACGGGCAATTCTGGTGGAGCACAGAGACGGGCGTGTTTGCGTTGCAACCAAATGCGAGTGGGGTTTTGCAGCAAACGTGGAAGACAGGCGCCCCGTGGGCCATCAAGCAAGTCGGGCGTTATCCGAACCCTTTTACTACATACACCCCACCCATCAATCCAAACGAGCTCTTCGACACGATGAACATAAAGGCCTGGATCGCAAAACGCAGCGAGCCGAATGCTCCTCTTACCGAAGGGGTGATGGCCCAACTGTTCCTCAGCGACGCACAGGGAAAGTATATTTCGCCTGCAGAAGGAAAGAGTTATCTCATCGCATTGCCAACGCCCGGTGAGTCGACCGTCAAGTGGACCGATGTGAAGCCACATCCAACCAAACCGCTCGTGTTGGTTTCGGACTCTCGCAACGCGACTCTGCAGTGTCGTTATCCTGCGAGCTTTGGCGGTCAACAACTCATTCCGCATTGGACCACCGCGGCATGGATGAATTCATTACCCGCGGGTTCACCGATGGATCGCGCTCTCGCAATAGCGTGGGAGGAGCCTAAAGTCAGACGACCCTACACGCCCGAGCCCGACATGTGGGCTGCGCTTCAGAATCGCGCTGGAAATCCGCATCCATCGGCATTGTTTGAGCTTCGGGACCGCGCATCTCAGGGGATACTCACCGACCGCCACTTGCGTTACGTGATCTGGTGCGTTTGTGTTAACTCGGAGAGTTATATCGGTCTTACCGGGCACCGCACGCAAAGGGGCGACTACGTCGCTTGCCCATTTCCAAAATGGGCCGCAGCAGTCTTCGGCTACCCAAACATTTTTGCTAAAAGTTTCGGCGCGCGAGGGAAGGATTTCGGAATTCCGGGCGAACTTCCGTCCAAGATGGCGTTCTCTAATGTTTCCCCGCCGGTGAATTTCGATCCGCCGTGGACCTGGCCGCCTGCCGGTCCACCAATGGATCTGTTCCACTCACCGCCCCCGGCCTGGTACGATCCGTGGGGTTATAACCGTCCCGGCGACTTTGTTACAGACCAGCCCTCACCCACTTTCCTCGATCCGTTTTGCTTCGATGGTAACCTGAAGTTTCCACACCGTCCGGTTAAGTTTGACAATAGTTTTAAAGGACGAAACTGGGCGGTTTTTGCCGAGAACGATCCGGCTTCGCTGCTTGCCAACGCGCCTTCAAAGAAAGATGCCGAACCGGCGCCGGTCGTGCTCGGAGCGGGCTCTGAACCGAACACCCTCGTCGTGCTGACAGAGGAAGAACAGCATCGCAGTACACTTCAGCTACTGCCCCCACAGTTTCAGCGCATAACCTTCGACGCGAAAAACCACCAGTTTCAGCCGGAAGCCACAACGCTCGGGACAGTCAACCAGCTCGTCGTTGGCCCGCCGACTGTTTTTCTCAATCCTGCAAGAACGTTTCCCACCGCGTGGTGCGTCATGAACACTGATTCGCCGTCGGTGCGTCTGCGCAAACTCGTCACTTCGGCAGGTGGCGTAGTGCCGTGGGATCAGTTCGTCGACGAAAACAAAACTGCCTATGGACCGAGCGGCGGAGGAAAAACGTGGAAGATTGATATCTGTCCATTGCCGGCAGTCGCGCTTCCTGACGTCGTGCTGGACGGCTTCGGCCTGCCCGTTTCCTAATCCATTGATTCCGCTCCGGAGGAGCGAAATGTTTATAGCATTACAGACGAAAGCAGGTTTTCGCTCCGGAGGAGCGACATGTAATTACTCGCCTCACAACATCCGGCTCCTAACGGAGCCGCGTGAATTTTCGAATCGGAACTATAAACATCTCGCTCCTCCGGAGCGAAGAGTTTGCATATCGCTCCTCCGGAGCGAAGAGTTTGCGTTATTGAACACGTTCCTAATATATGAAAACTGAAACCCCCAACGACTTATCTTACAAATACCGCATTGAGTTTGAAGCGCGCGGTTCGTTGTCGCGAACTGTGACTGCACCAGTGGCCATGAACGATCCGGTCGGCCTGGTCCTCTTTGGCGACTCTTCTGCGATTTACATTGCTCACGTAACGGATTCCGGTTCGTGGCCGTATCCAAAGCTGAGTTCGATCCGGGCCACTACCTATATTCATGGTTGGGCTTTGAACGCCGGTAAGCTTTACCTGCTTGATGGCTTCGAACTCTCGTACTGGGATGTTCCCGAAGGTCGGAAGACTCGAAGTCTCAACCTCCTGGGAGACACTGATGCGACGACGGCAACCGCGGCTCTTAAAGAGCTGCAAAAAGCGACGCAACGCGTCGAATGGGCCACGTTGCTCGAACAGGCAGAAGACGAGTGGGTGAAACTGACGGCAGAACAAGCTGCTGCGAAACCCGGCTCAGACGAACGCGACCGCCTGGACAACCTGGCAGCAGACTATTTGAAGATGCTGCGGGCACTGCGCGAAATGACCGGTAACACGGGGGGAAGTGCAGGATCGAAAACGTTAGTCGCGGATTTGAAGAAGGCCCTCGCTGAAAAAAGAAAGGCAGCCGCACCCTGGCTCTTCTCGGCTCCATTGGTACGGTCCGGCTCTCTTGAAGATACGTTACCCGCCGTCTTCATCATGCAGGGAAACGGGACCATCTACACCTGCGACAAATTGGTCTCGGAAACACCGAATGTTAAAAAGTTTGGCGAACCGTCTGAGCCGCAAATCGCACTGCTCGAAGATCGCGCTGCGAACCAGCGATATCTCGGTTGCATCCGTAACTCAACGCTCTACATTCTGGATCCGAAGGACTACCGTGAGAAGAACCACTGGGCTCCCACTCCTGCTCCTGCAGTAGGATCGAGGCAGACACTCACTGCAGCCAACGGACAATTCTGGTGGGCCACAGAGACGGGTGTGTACGCGTTGCAACCAAACGTGAGTGGGGTTTTGCAACAAACGTGGAAGACAGGCGCGCCCTGGGCCATCAAGCAAGTCGGGCGTTATCCGATTCCGCAAACTCCTTACAACCCACCCGTCAATCCAAATGATCTGTTCGACACGATGAACATCAAGGCCTGGATCGCCAAACGCAGTGAGCCGAGTGCCGCTCTTACCGAAGGGATGATGGCCCAACTCTTCCTCAGCGATGACAAAGGTAAGTACACCTCACCTGCGGAAGGGAAGAGCTACATTCTTACGCTGCCCTCTCCCGGCGAATCGACTACTACATGGACCAGCATCAAGCCGCATCCAACCAATCCGCTCGTGTTGGTTTCGGATTCGCGCGGTGTGAGTATGCAGTGTCGTTATCCGGGGAGCATTGCCGGCCAGCAATTAATTCCACATTGGACCACCGCGCCGTGGTTGAGGTCCGTAACGACAGGTTCGCCGGTCGATCGTGTTCTTGCGAAACCGTGGGATGCACCGAAAGTCAGGCCGCTGTCGAAGCCTTATCCGGACATGATCGCGCAGCTTTGGGAGGGTAATCCTGATACGAGAGCGATTGGAGATCTCGTTAGGATCGTCCCCGATGGCAAGATTCTCGATCGCCACTTGCGTTACCTAATCTGGTTCGCCCTTCTGGGTTTCGACTCGCTTTTTATCGAAATTCCCCTTCGAGAAGGCGCGCATGGCATGCAAAGATTCAGTGAGTTTCCCAGATGGTGCTCAAAACGCTTCGGCCTGGACGCGGTTTGGTCTCGCTTTGGATTGTACGGGAATGTGTTCAGAATTCCGGACCAGGGTGCGGCCAAAGGATCATTCAGGTCCACGTCGGTAGCGGTGAATTTCGATCCGCCGTGGACGTGGCCCACGTCGGGCCCACCAATGGATCTGTTTCACTCGCCACCACCGGCCTGGTATGACCCGTGGGGTTATAACCGTCCGGGTGAGTTTGTTTCGACACAACCTTCGCCGACTTACATCGATCCCTTCTGCTTTGATGGCCAGTTGAAGTTCCCACAACGGACGGTGACGTTGGACGGCAACTTCAAAGGACGAAGCTGGGCCACTTTTACTGATAACGATCCTGCTTCGCTTCTTGCGAACGTTCCATCGAACAAGGATGGCGAATTCGCACAAGAGCCGGTCGAACTGGAAGCCGGTCCTGACCCTAACACGTTGGTAGTATCGACGGACGAAGAGCAGCAACGCACTACGTTTCAAATACTTTCTCCGAAACGCCAGCGTCTTA
The DNA here is from genome assembly GCA_036280855.1 of Pyrinomonadaceae bacterium. GTDB lineage: Bacteria > Acidobacteriota > Blastocatellia > Pyrinomonadales > Pyrinomonadaceae > PSRF01. The sequence continues at coordinate 12,739 of DASUPZ010000494.1, forward strand.
TCTTCGACGCGAATACCCACAAGTTCGAAACCGAAACCACGCCAATGGGCTCGATCGGCGACCTCGTAGTTGGACCACCGACTGTTTTTCTTAATCCTGCAAAAACGTTTCCCACCGCGTGGTGCGTGATGAACATCAATTCTCGCTCAGCGCGCCTGCGCAATCTCGTCACCTTTGATACAGATAGAAGCGGTGTGCCATGGGACTTGTTTATTGCAGCGAACAAGCCCAAGTATGGACCAACCGGTGGTGGAAAAACGTGGCAGATCGATCTCTGCCCGTTACCCGATGACTCCCTTCCCCAGGTCGTGCTTGACGGCTACGGCCTTCCCGCCTCCTGAAATCCGTTCCATCAGCGTAAATCTGCGATATGAAAACTGAAGCCCCCAACGACCTCTCGCCCAAATACAACGTCAACTTCAATCTTCGTGGTTCACTCTCGAGAGCCATGAACCCGCCGCTCGTCGTGAGCATGCCGAGGTTAGTTATCTTCGGCGACTCTTCTGCTATCTACCTGGCCCAGGTAAGTGATGTAACCGGGAGTCCGTACCCACGGCTCAGTTGCATTAAGGCCCAAATTTACATTCACGGCTGGGCCGTACAGCCGCGTGACTGGTCCGGGGTGGATGCCGATGACACCGTGAAACTGTATGTGGTTGACGGCTTCGAACTGAGCGCGTGGGACCTGGTTGAAGGAAAGAAACTTCGAGCACGCAATCTGGTCCGTGATGCTGACCTCGCGATTGCGCGCCCGGCTCTCGACAATCTGCAAACGGCTACGCAAAAGGTCGAGTGGGCAACACTGCTCGAACAGGCCGAAGACGAATGGGTGAAATTAACAGCAGAACGAAGTGCTGCCGAGCCCGGCTCAGATGAGCGCGAGCGGCTCGACCTGTTGGCGGCAGATTATTTACGCGTACTGCGGGCCTTACGCGAGATGACCGGCAACACGGCCGGAAGCGCAGCATCACAAACGTTAGTTGCCGAATTAAAAAAGAACCTTGCTGAGGCAAGAAAAACAGCCGCGCCGTACCTTTTTTCAGCTCCACTCGTGCGCCCGGGAACTGAACAGTTAAACAAGATCATTGTGATGCAGGGAAACGGCACTCTGCACAGGACCGATAGCTGGCTCGATAATTTAAATTCACGGAAGATGAAGGATTCGGCGGAGCCACAGGTTGTGCTTCTCAACGATCGTTTCGCATCCAGGGAATGGCTTAGTTACATCAGCAATTCAACTCTTTACCTCCACGATCCAAAGACGCTCGAAGAGAAGAGCCACTGGTCACCTACTCCTGCGCCTCCGGCAGGAGCCCGGCACGCTCTCTCTACCGGCAACGATCAATTCTGGTGGACCACAGACACAGGCGTATTTGCGTTGAAACCAAATGCCAGTGGTGTGGTGCAGCTAGCGTGGAAAACCGGGGCGCCATGGGCAATCAAGCAAGTCGGGCGTTATCCGCTTCCACAAACTCCCTACAACCCACCCGTCAATCCAAACGATCTCTTCGACACGATGAACGTCAAGGCATGGCTCGCAAAACGCAGCGATCCAAATGCTCCGCTTAACGACGGGATGTTGGCCCAACTTCTACTGAGCGACGAAACAGGAAAGTACACTACACCGCCGGAAGGTAAGAGTCACATTCTCGCTTTGCCTGCTGGCGGCGAAACGACTACCAAATGGACCAACATTAGACCGCATCCGACGAAGCCACTGGTGTTGGTTTCGGATTCCCGGGGAGTGAGCACGCAGTGTCGTTATCC
>DASUPZ010000495.1:0-4266 GCA_036280855.1 Pyrinomonadaceae bacterium
CGGCGACGCTTGTTAAGGTATCAGTGAACGATAGTCAGGTGCCTTACTGGGAAGGCGCCAAGCTCGTGGCCAAGTTGCGCACGATGAAGACCGACAACAATCCGCTGCTGTTGAAAGTAAACTTCGGCGCGGGTCATGGCGGCGCTTCCGGACGCTACGACGCGTTGCGCGAGACGGCGTTTGACTACGCGTTCATGCTCTGGCAAATGGGAATCACGGAATAGTTGCTTCGCTTAGGCAGCTAAATAGGTCCTATATGTCCTATAGGACCTATATTAGTTGCGGTTCAACATGATCGGCGCCACCCTGGGGAATTACAAGATCCTCGAGAAGCTCGGTGAGGGCGGACAGGGCACTGTCTATAAAGCCGTCGATTCAAAACTCGGACGCACCGTCGTCATCAAAGTTCTCCCCGCCGAACTAACAGCGCGCGAAGCAAACCTCAAACGCTTTGAACGCGAAGCGCGCCTTGCCTCAGCGCTCGATCACCCGAACATTTGCACGATCTTCGATCTCAACGAGATCAACGGCATTCACTTCATCGTGATGCAGTACATCGAAGGCCGCAACGTGAGGCAGCTCGTAAACGGCCGTCCGCTTTCGCTCGAAAGCTCGCTGTCAATCGCCTTACAAACTGCCGAAGCACTCTCTGCCGCACACGCTCGAGGGATCATTCATCGCGATATTAAAGCCGGCAACGTCATGGTCACTCCGACCGGCCAGGTGAAAGTGCTCGACTTCGGACTCGCAAAACTACTCGACGAGGAAGCCGCACGCACATCAGGCATTCACCACACTGAGATCACGGAAGTCGGCGTTCCATACGGCACGGCCACTTACGCAGCGCCCGAGCAGGCGCGTGGCGATCGCGTCGATGCACGTGCCGACATCTTCTCCACGGGCGTTTTGCTTTACGAGATGCTGACCGGAACGTGGCCGTTTCAGGGTAAAACTGCCGTCGAGGTGCGTCATGCAGTTTTGAACGATGAACCGGCGCCGTTGTCCAAGATGCGACCCGGGCGAGTGCCGGCGCGATTGCAGTCGATACTCGACAAAGCTCTCGCCAAGGATCCGCGCAATCGTTATCAGAAGATTTACCACTTCGCTGAAGATCTTCGTGCGGTGATTCGTGAAGCCGGAGCGGACTCGCTGCCCGGCATCGACGAGAGCGGCGCGCCAGTCGCTCCAAAGCATTTGAAATCGCAAAACCGCGTGACTCGCGCTCTTCGCTGGCTGACGGGCAGCAAGGTCCCCGACGGGGCGCCAACAGCTACCGTCGGACGCAGTGCCGATAGTCCGATGACGAGCCTGGGTGATCGCGATCGTCGCAGTGTCGCGATTCTTCCGTTCAGAAACGTCGGCAACGATCGCGAGATCGACTTTTACCAGTTCTCGCTTGCTGATGCCGTGATCACCGAACTGGCGAAAGTTCGTTCACTCGTGGTACGGCCGTCGTCGGTGATCGTGCGATATCAGAATAAAACTGTGGATCCCGCTGAAGCCGGACGTGATTTGAGTGTTGACGCGATTCTCACTGCCACGTTTTTGCGCGCGGGCGACAAACTTCGGGTGACAGCTCAACTGCTCGACGTGCGCACCACTGAGATTCTCTGGAGCGAGCGAATCGACGCTGATGCCAGCGACATCATCGGCGTGCAGGACATGATCGTGCATCGCATCGTCGAAGGGTTGCGACTCGAGTTGAGTCCTGATGAGAAAGACGAACTGGCAAAGAAAGCCACTGCCGATGCCGCTGCCACTGAAGAGTACCTGCGTGGCCGCGACTGTTTGGCGAATTTTATTTACCACACGATTCACCGCGATCATCTCGACGCCGCGATGGAGCACTTCCGCCGCGCGATCGAGATCGATCCAAACTTCGCGCTTGCATACTCGGCGCTCGGCAGTTCCTACGTGAACCGCGTGTTGAAGGGCCTGGGCCAGTCGGGCGATCACGACAAAGCCAAGAATGCGTTTAAGAAGGCACTGGGTCTGGACCCGCGACTGCTCGAAGCGCGCATGCACATGGTGTTTATCTATCTCACCGGAGGTCAGAAGCAGAAGGCGCGCGCCGAAGTCGACATGCTGCGTCGTGAATATCCGAACGATCCGGGTGTGCAGTTTGTGCGTGGCGTGGTGGCGCGTCTTGATGGTGATTATGAAAAGGCGCTGCGAAGTTTCGATCGTATGGTTCGTCTGAATCCGGGCGAACGCGTGCTCGCGAGTTACAACCGCGGGCGCGTCTTCATGTACCAGCAGCAGTATGAAGAAGCGATGTGGGAGTTGGACCAGGGCGCGCAGCTCGAGCCAGAGCATCCGATGATCAAAGTGTTCCGCGCGCGTGTGCTTTACTATCGCGGCGAGGTCGATGCAGCGATCGACGTGCTTGACCAGGTGTTGGAAAAGCATCCGCAGATGGATGGTATGCGACCGATTCTCGCGATCTGTCTCAGCGCCCAGGGCCAGCACACGAAAGCCAACGAGCAGCTGACGCCGAAAGTGAGGCAGGTGGCCGAGGCTGATTACGACATTTCCTACTGGCTCGCCTCGGCTTATCTTTTGCAGGGACGACAGGTGGAAGCGCTCCGGTGGCTGGAAACTGCGATTGGTCTTGGAAATGAAAACTATCCATGGTTTGAGTCAGATCCAAATTGGACTGACATGCACGAGGATCCACGTTTCGTCGAGTTGATGGACCGCATTAAGAGCCAACGGCAAGCACCCGGGGACCAGACTGAATGAGAACTTTTGTTGTTGGCGACATACACGGCCGTTGTGCGCAGCTCCTCAACCTGCTCGACATGCTGCCGCGCGATCCCGAAAAGGACACGCTCGTTTTCCTCGGCGATCTGATCGATCGCGGCGCCGATGCGCCCGGCTGCGTCTCTCACATCGTCAAAATGTGTCGTGAGAATCCGGAGCGGGTTATTTGCCTTCGTGGAAATCACGAGCAGATGTTGTTGGACTTTCTTGACGGGTGGAGCAATCTCTGGCTGACGCCGGTGGTCGGAGGTGAGCGAACGTTGGAGCAGTACACGGGCCAACCGGTAAAAGTCGACAGTGAAAAAGATCTCGAAGAGTTGAGGCGTGTTTTCGAGCGGGCGCTTCCCGCTGAGCACCTGGCGTTCATGCGTGAGTTACCGTTTTATTACGAAGACGAGCACGCGATCTACGTTCATGCGGGGCTGGACGAAGGAAAGCATCCGCGTGAGAGCACGCCGATGTCGCTGCTGTGGATGCGCGACATGGATTTCTACAAAAACTATCGTGGCAAGCCTTGCGTCTTTGGACACACGCCGACGCCGCTGTTGCCGTTGCGCGGAAGATTAGGCCGGCATGGAATCTACATTTCGCACAGTGCGGTCGGCCTCGATACCGGCTACAACCACCAGTCGCCGCTGAGCTGTTTGTCGCTGCCGGAGTTTAATCTGTATCAGACGTTTGCTGACGGTCGTGAGGAGACTTATCAGATCACGTCGTTCATCCCCGAAGCACTTCGAGAGATGCAACGCAAAGCGGGTATCGTTTAATCCCGTTTAGAGTTCAAGCTTTAGCTTGCTCTCTCCACAAAGCACAACCTAAAGGTTGAACTCTGACTTCGTTTAGGGTACGCATCGCTGCTCACGCAACGGAACCAGATCCAGGTTCGTTAACTTCCGGCTCGTTGCATCCAACCCAATCCGCGCGACAAGTGGTCCATTCTCACAAGTCAGTCTAATCGAGCTGCTTCGCGTTCCGTTTCCGCCGAGTGGTTCACCGATCTTGCAAGCTCCCCATGCTGTTGCTGCCGCAACCTGCCGTCGCATTCGCTCGATATCAAGTCCGGGCGCGGCGATCGATTCCGCGGTCTTCGTGTCCCATTGCGTAAGGAGTTTGACGATGGTGTCGGCGGTCTTCGTCATCTCAGCATCCGGCGGCATCACGGGACTGATGTTGATCAGTTGCACCTTTGGCGGCATCGTGGGCGCCAGCGTGATGAACACATTTAACCAGCCGCGATCACACATCATGCGCCACTCGCCGCGGAGTGCGTTCTCCGGATCGATCGACGTCGCTGCACGGCACGTTCCGTGTTGTTCAGCCAGCGTCTTCCAATTCTTCTGTCGACCTTCAGCAGCAACGTCGAGGAAAAGATTATCGGCGGCGATGCGATTTGCAAGGCTGTCGTCCCACTTCATGATCAACTGCGAAACGTCAGCCTGCGCGCTTAGCAGTGCTGGAGACGGCTTCACTACGCGCGGCTTCAACGCGCCGGTGCGATGCAGC
>DASUPZ010000496.1:0-21139 GCA_036280855.1 Pyrinomonadaceae bacterium
ACTCAAGAGAATCGCACGCTCGATCGCCGATTCCAGTTGCCGTACGTTACCGGGCCAACTGTACTCGTTCATCAACTTCTTAGTCTCAGGAGTCAGGCCAGTCACTGGTCGCGATGCGTTCTTCGTATGCTTCTTGAGGAAGTAGTCGATCAAAACGGGAATGTCTTCACGTCGCTCGCGGAGCGGAGGCACGTCGATCGACAAGACGTTGACGCGGTAATAAAGATCGTCGCGGAAACGCCCGTCAGAAACCATCGCACGCAAGTCGCGATTTGTCGCGGCAATCACTCGCACATCGACACTAATCTCGTGCGTACCACCCACACGCCGGATCTTTCGTTCCTGTAGTGCGCGCAACAACTTCGCTTGAATGCCAACATCGAGTTCGCCAATCTCGTCGAGAAACAACGTTCCACGATCCGCGATCTCAAACAGACCTTTCTTCTCAGCATGAGCACCGGTAAACGACCCTTTCTCATGTCCGAACAGTTCCGACTCGAGCAGGTTCTCGTTGATCGCGGCACAGTTGACTGCCTGAAACATCTCCTCCGAACGCGGCGACTGATTGTGAACTGCCCTCGCGATCAGTTCCTTACCAGTGCCCGACTCGCCACGCACCAGCACAGTCGAATTTGAACGCGCCACTTTGAGAATCATCTTCTTGACCGACTCCATTTTCGGAGATGCGGAGATGATGTCGCTGTCGATCGCGTCGAGCCGATCGAGTGCGCGATTGATTGTTTCGAGCAGTGCGGCCTTGTCGTAAGGCTTTTGCAGGTAGTCAAACGCACCACGCCGCAAAGCTTCTTTGGCCGAGTCGATCGATCCATGCGCGGTGAGCAGGATAACGATGATCGAAGAGTCGAAAGCAAGCAGGTGCTGGAGCAGTTCGATGCCGTCCATGCCCGTCATCTTCAGATCGGTCAAAGCGAGATCGAACCTGCGATCTTTGGCAAACTTTAGCGCTGCTTCGCCGGAAGCGGCAGTCGTAACGTCGTAGCCTTCCTCGGCAAGGATCATCTCCAGGATTTCCCTCTGCGATTTCTCGTCGTCTACAACCAGAATGTTCTTTCGTGACATATCAATTCTCTTTAGCCGGTAGGATTATCGTAAACGTTGTACCGCCGCCTTCTTTCGAAGCCACACTGATCGTGCCGCCGTGATCGTCGACGGCTTTCTTCACAATCGCGAGACCCAATCCCGTGCCCGTGTCCTTGGTTGAAAAGTAGGGCTCGAAAACTTTCGAAATGTCGTGGGCCGCAATGCCGCATCCACTATCGACGACTTCAACCTTAACAGAGTTTGGTTCAGCGTTCGAAAGCTTGATCGAGACCGTGCCGCCTTCACCGTCGATTGCTTCGACCGCGTTGATAACGAGATTTGTGAACACCGACCGCAGCGATTCGCGATCCGCCATGACTCTCGGCAACGCGCCGTCCTGAACGATGCTCGTTTTAATCCCGCATTCGTCCGCCCTGCCTTCGATCAGACGCAGTGCGTCTTCAGCTTCGACTCGAATGTCCAGATCCTGGAGTTCGAGTTTCGACGGTCGCGAGTATTTCAAAAAGTCCGTGATGTGACGATTGATACGCGCGACTTCCGTTTTTAACTGATCCGTAAGCTGGATGAACGTCGCCTTCTTCTTCTCATCAGCAGGAGAAAACGACGATCGCAGGTGATCGAGCGTGAGGTTGATGTAATTCAGCGGGTTGCGAATCTCATGTGCAATCGCTGCTGCGAGACGCCCAACCACGGCGCCTTTCTCTGCCTGGTGAAGTTGCATCTCGAGCTCGCGAGCGCGCCCCAGTCTTGCTGTCATCTCATTGAACGCGGAAGCAAGCGTGCCCATCTCGTCGAGGCGATCCGCGGGGACCCGAACGTCGAAGTCACCGCCCGCAACCTCCCGGGCAGCGGTCGAAAGTTCCTTGATCGGGCGAGTGAAACGCCAAACGAAGAATCCTGTGACGAGCGTGGTAACAAACAACACGGCAAGCGTGTAAAGCGCGGAACGCGACGACTGTCGTTCTAAAACATTCGTCAGCGTGTGAGCGGAATCGAGCACGACGATGACGAACCTTCGACCCTTATCAGTCTGGACAGGGAAATAGAAAGCACCAGCCTCGCCGAAGTCGGAGCTGGACGGCGGCGGAAACCACGAAGGGAGTTGCTGTTGCTGGTTCGTGAACTGAACTGCACTGCGAAGCGGCAGCAGTTGAATGTCTTTGAACTGGACGTAACTCTGCGTGTTGTCTTCGCGTTCGCGTGGATTGAACTCGGGGATCACACTGTCGAGGACGTTACCGTTATCGTCCACAACGAGAATGTTTTTCACGCGGACGTTTTTATCGTTCAGCAGGGGCTGCTCGAGGCGCCCGATGATCTCGTCGAGGTACAGTTCGCTCTGGATGCTCTCCATGCCAAGCGCGATGCCGGTCATGATCGCTTGTTCCTGTTCGATGATCATGCGCGCGTTAGCGCGAACCGTGCGCAGGTTGAAGTAGTACTGAATGCCGAGCGTGAGGCCAAGCATGAGCGCCAGCAGCAAAAGGAGCCGCGCGCGGAAGCTTTGAATCTGGGCTGGAAACTTCATTCGCAAACTAAGAAGAAGGAACAGGCATCAGACGTTGGTCCGATTCTGGGAGAAACCCCGTTTTACGCGTTTATCAAACTAAGCCACAGATGACGCGGATAAGAACCACGGATCTAAACTGGGAACGTATCGCGATGCAAGCACTCGGCGTTCCAGTGAAATATGTATAATCAATTACTTTTTTTATTGCCCTCAACTGATTGTTGATGTTATATTTGCGGCGGTCTCAAATCAATGTCCCCAGAGACCGCCCAATTAGGGAGCTCTTCCCAACCCTCAATGTTGCAGCAGAAGGTTTGTTCGACGAACGAAAAGAGGCGTTTTTGAGAAAGCTCAGAACGGCAAACATTATTTTAGGATTTTCACGACTAGGAAGTTCATTCCTGCTCACCGCCTGGTGAGTGATCCCAAAAAGAGAGGTACTTGGGCCTGATGACTCTGCATTTCCATTCCCCTAAGTCGCGCCGTTTCGTTTTTATTCTTTTTGTTTTAATTTGTCTCGCTTTTTCCGGTACGGTCTTCGGGAGAAAGAAACAGTCATCGGGCAGAAATGCCCGGGCTCAAAAGAGTAGTAAGAAAGCGACGGCAAGAAGCCGCGCGTCACGTCGCGGTGGCCGTCAGGTCGCGCGAAGTTCTCGACGCGGCGGCAGCCGGCTTTCTGCTCGTGAGGTTCGTCGCCAACGCGCACTCTCCGCGCGCGAACAATCAGCATCACTAAGAGCACGCGAACGGAAACTCGGTCGCCCTCTCACGAAACGTGAGCGCGCGGCTGAGATGCGTCGTTTTTCAGCGCGTCATCGTCGCGCGATCCTTGAAGCTCGCCGTCGTGCTGAAGCTGCACGCCGCGCCGCCATCGCACGTCAACGCGCTATCGACAAGGCCATGCGCGATGAAGTTCAGTCGTTCATCGCGAAGGACAGTCTCGTCGGTGAAGATCCTGAAGTGCGACGCGTTGCCGTCAACGCGCTCGGCAACCACGCCGGTACAGTCGTCGTGATGGATCCGATGACCGGCCGCGTCTATTCCATCGTCAACCAGGAATGGGCACTGCGTCGTGGTTTCAAGCCATGCTCGACGATCAAGATCGTTACGGGCGTTGCCGGACTTTCCGAGAACGCAATCCCGCTCACCGAAACAGCAGGCGACGGATTCAGAATTGACCTAACGTCCGCGTTGGCCCACTCCGATAATCCATTCTTCCAGCAAGTCGGCACGAAGATCGGTTCCGAGAAGATGGTGAACTACGCCAAAGAGCTCGGCCTCGGCGAGAAGACTGGCATCAACGTGCCGTTTGAGTTTCCAGGCCGGCTGCCTGAAGTGAAGCCGGGCCTTATCGAGAGACGAATCTTTTCACACGCGGATGGATTTCAAGTAACACCGCTGCAACTGGGAACGCTCGTTTCGGCAATGGCGAACGGCGGCAAATTGCTTCAGCCCCAGATCCCGCAGAGTTTGAAAGATCTCAACAAAATGAGCCCGAAGGTGCGGCGCAAGTTAGACATTACAAATGATGTCTGGTCGCGCATGGTTCCGGGAATGGTTGGCGCAGTCAACTACGGCTCAGGCCGCAAAGCTTATGACCCGACTCAGACTGTAGCCGGTAAAACTGGAACCTGCATCGGCGACGGCGGCTGGGTTGGTCTGTTTACTTCTTACGCTCCACTCGCGAATCCGCGACTCGCGGTCGTCGTGATCACGCAGGGCACAGACGCTCGCCGTCATTTCCCCGCAGCCGTGGCCGGCGAAATCTATCGTCAACTCAATCATCGATTCGGAACCGCGATCAACCTTCAGGTTGCCTCGACGCTCGACGACGAAGAGAAGGAAGTGGCAGATGCTGAAGCCGCGGCTGAGAACGCCGACGTCAATGGCGAGCTGGCTGAATCAGCAACCGGCGAAGCAGAACCTAAGGCAAAACCGGTCACAACGCTGGCGCCGAAGACTGTTACTCCTGAGCCGCGCAACACTGTGAAGCCCGTGCTCATGCCGCTCGAAAAGAAACCAGCCGAGACTCAGAAAACTCCGGCTACAGCGCCCGCCGGTCAACGGCCGCGTCGCATACAGCCCTGAATCTCCAGGCTGAATCTATAAGTGAATAGGTCGTATAGGTCTTGTAAGACTTATACGACCTATTTGTTTTTCGCTACAAAGAGCACAAATGATCAAACTGATTGTGCTGATTGTGCTTTTTGTGCCGTTCAGTCCCATTAGCACCTTGACACATTTCATGTAGTTGCAGGAAGATTGCGGGCGTTCTTTATTTACCCAGTTCGAATAGCTAGTGCTTCCCCTGGATACGAAGATCGGCAACCGGTCTTTATTTAAATGGCATCCTAAAGCTCCCCGTGCGACTTTTTAAGGGTTGTGGGCCCTTGGCGCGACTGCTGAAATGATTTTTGGAGGTTCGTAACGACTAATGAAAAAGCTGATAACGTTTCTCGGTATTTGCACCACAGTCGCGATACTCGCTCTGCCCGCAGCAGCGCGAACTTCAATCGCGCAACCGGATTTAGCTGTTCAGGATCAATGTACACAAGAAGTCAAAGATGCCCTGTACGCATCCTTTCTGAAACTCCGTAAGGACGATCAAGCCAAAGCTTACGAAGACGCGAAGAAATACCTCGCCTGCCCTGCCGGTCAGGTTACCGAAGCCCAGCAAAAGATTATCGACTACTTGAAAAAGTGGGTTACCGCGTATGAAGAAGGCATGAAGAAGATTACTTTCATTGAACTTCTTTATAAACACATGAAGTATCCGGAAGCTTACGCGCTTGGAAAAGAAATCCTGGCCGCGGAACCAGAGAACCTGACAGTGATGGTCCACCTGGGCGCCAATGGATACCTGCTGGCTCCTCTTAACAACGCTGCGTTGACCGCCGAATCGAACGCTTATGCGAAGAAAGCGCTCGAACTGCTCGAGCAAGGCAAGACCGTCGAGGACTACGCGCCACTCGCTGGCCGCGATGTCGCTGTTGCCTATTTGAACTACACGCTCGGCACGCAGGCGCTGCAAAACGATCCCACAACGGCCCTGAAATATTTGCTCAAGGCAGCGCAGTTTGAAACGCCGTTGAAGAAGGGGCCCTACACTTACGCTTACATCGCGGGCGCTTATGAAACTGGTCCATACGCGAAGCAGTCTCAACAGTACAAGGAGATGTATTCCGGGAAGGATGAAACTCCGGAAAGCAAACTCGCACTCGCCAACATCAATCAACTCGTCGATCGCATGATCGATGGTTACGCTCGCGCTGTTGCACTTGCAGGTACCGATCAGAAGTATACGGCTGCCAAGCAGGGTTGGATGGAAACTCTTACGCAGTGGTACAAGTTCCGCAATAACAATACAGATGCAGGCCTGACTGAGTTGCTCGCGGGTATTCTCAACAAGCCATTGCCTCCGGAGCCGACGCCGCTGACCTCTCTGCCAACTGCACCGGCTACACCAGCTACACCTGCGGCAACACCAGTTGGAAACTCGGGAGCACCTGCGACTAACGGTGGCACTGCGCCTTCGACTACACCGGCGACGACGACCGGAACCAAGCCGGCGACAACACCGGCTACTCCCGCAACCGGCACGAAACCCGCACCGAAGCCGGATCGTCCACGCCAGTAAACGTTCGAATTAAACGGATAACTATCGAAGGGTGGCTCTTGTGGCCACCCTTTTTCGTAAGGCAAGAAGCCGCGTGCGTTTGCTATAATTCTGCGCGTTTTGAAAAATCCCGAAACGATTCCTGATCTCGACCTCCTCGAAAAGGTTCTGTCTTACAACTTCAAAGATCGTGCTTTGCTCGAACGTGCCATCACTCACCGTTCATGGGCTCACGAGAAGGTCGCACCCGGAGACGAACGGCAGGCACGTAAACTCCACAACGAGTCGCTCGAGTTTCTCGGTGATTCAGTGCTGGGACTGGTAGTGTCTAACTACCTCTGCAACTCATACCCGGGCGGCACCGAAGGCGAACTCTCGCGCATGAAACATCGTTTGGTGAGTGCGCCCACACTTGCGAACGCTTCGCAGGGATTGCGGCTGGGCGAGTTTTTGCGTTTCGGGCGTGGAGAAGAAAAGAGCGGCGGCCGGCAGAAGAACGCCCTTCTGGCCGATGTGTTTGAGGCGATTACCGGAGCGATCTTTCTGGACGGCGGTCTTGAAGCAGCGACTCAGTTTGTTTGTCACGCACTGCGAGGTGAACTGGAAGGCGCGGATCCACTGTCCGCCGCAAAGGCTGATTACAAAACGATGTTGCAGGAGCGGCTCCAGGCTGAACGACGCCCGGCGCCGCGCTACACAGTGACCGAAACGCTGGGTCCGCCGCATCAACGTATCTTCCACGTCGAAGTCGCGTGGGATGGTGGCAGCATCCAGGGAGAGGGGCATTCGATCAAGGCTGCGGAAGCAGCAGCGGCGAAAGCGGCCCTCGAAGGCATGGGGCTGGACGAAACAACAAACTCAGATAATCCCCATGGTGCTGTAGATCCCGATAATCCGGTCTCAGCTTGACCACTGCGATCAACGTATCTAGGATGTTTTTTGATGGCGATTAACCCAACAACTCACAAGACAGACCCGGCAACCGAGGCGAAGCCGTTTTCTTTCAGGAAGTTTTTCAACCGCAACGGCCACGAAAAGAAGACCGAGGAGCCAGTTAAACTCCAGGGGCCGCCTAAATCTATCTGGCGCGACTATTTTGAGTCGGCAGTGGTAACCGTCATCATGGCATTGTTTGGGATGACATTCGTCGTCCAGGCTGTAAAGGTGCCGACCGGATCGATGCAAAACACCATCACCGTCGGAGATCACCTGCTGGTCAACAAGTTTATCTTTGCGCCCGGGCAATCGCTGCCGTTTTTGCCGCAAAGAGAAATCAGGCGCGGCGATATCATCGTCTTCAAATATCCCGGTAATCAGTACAATCCTGAGAGTGACAATCGAGCAGACAACCGGCCGATATTCACCAATTACGTGAAGCGCGTGATCGGTTTGCCAGGCGATCGCATCCGGATCGACGGCAACAACGTGGTCGTCAATGGCGAGGTGATTCCGGAACATCGCATCGTCGCCAGGGAGATCAACCAGAAAGCTCCTCTCGAGATCATCAACAACCCGAACCGGCAGGGCGACGAGCTCTACGATGTTTATTACCGGCCTGGTCCACCTAATGAAGATCCGGGATACCACCTTTTTGAACATTTCAAGACAAACGAGGTGCAGGTTCCGCCAAATAGTTATTTCGTTATGGGTGACAATCGCAACAACAGTGAAGACAGTCGCTACTGGGGATTCGTGCCGCGCGATCTCGTAATCGGGCGCGCGCTGTTTGTCTACTGGTCGTACGACGAGAGCGCTCCACGCAGCGGAAACGTCCTGCTGGACTTCATTAAGAACACGCGCTGGAGCCGCACGGGCACTTTCGTCAAGTAAGCTTCAAACTGGTACTAGTTAGTTTAGATCGATCAACGCTGATTGATATCGCATTAGTTTCAGATCGACAAAACGCCGAAGGCGTTTGCTAATTTCAGCCAGGGTTCGAGCGCGGCGAGAACCCTGGGAATCATCCAAATGCGTTTTTAACCCTGCAAGGGTTCAGCAATTGGCGAACGCTTTCAGCGTTTTCGAATGAATTGCAATTTGCTAACCCAAGGTTGTCGCTATTGCTCCAACCTTGGGCTGAAATTAGCGAACGCCTTCGGCGTAGTTAAAACTGAGCACCTTTCATCTCCGTGCAATCTGTGAGTCTTTTATGGCTGAGACAGTCGTCGATAGTGATCACGGTTGTGATCGCTGTGCTCGTGTCTCAGCTTGATGTTTCGGCACAACGCAAACGTACAAAGAAACCCGATCCCGCTCCAGTCACCGAGTTAGCAAAACTCCGCGAAGAGTTCATCAAGGCCACAAACGACTACAAGACGAGTCTCGGCAAGCTCCTAAAGATGTACGAAGCAAACGTGAAAAAAGCGGAAGAGAAACTGGAGCTGTCGAAAAAACTTCTGGCCGACGGGCTGATATCGAAGGCCCAGGTCCAGGAAAACGAGCGCGCCCTCGCGGCCGCGGAAGAGAAAGTCACCACCACGCGTCACCAGGTGACGCAGGCTGACGAGCAAATCGCGGCGGTGCTGGTCGAGACGGCAGCCAACGAGCAGATCGCGAAAGATATTCGTCTCGCAAAACAACGGCTCGTGCGTACCGCGTCGTACATGCGTTTCAACGGAGCGGCAGGCTGGAACCTCGGCGAGGCATACAAGATCCAGCGGTTCTTCTCTGACACGTTTGGCAAGCAACTGCCGGTTGCGGTGTTTGGGCAGGGGGCAATTCACGAGCGCTGGCGTTTGGACCATCGCAACGCGATGGACATCTCGCTCCATCCGGACACCGCCGAAGGACGCGCGCTGTTGAACTACCTGCAGAAGAACGGAATTCCTTACCTGGCTTTTCGATCGGCAATCCCGGGCACAGCGACTGGTCCACACATCCACATTGGCCGCCCGTCACATCGTTATTGAGCCGCGGATAAACGCGGACAAGGACGCGGATAACGCGGAAAAGATCATGAGAATCATCATTGCTTGCGCAACGCTGATATTTCTTCTGCCAACGGTGGCCAGTTCGCAAATGAACCTCAATGAAAAACAGGCTTCACGCTTCGCAGCGCTCGCGCTGAAGTGCGTGGCGCGGGAGTTTCCGAACAAGCCGGAACACGTCATCAACAATGCGAGTGAGGTCAGAAGTCCGAAGGATCTGCACCCGGCATTTTATGGTTGTTACGACTGGCATTCATCGGTGCACGGCCACTGGATGCTGATCCGGCTGTTGAAAACTTTTCCCAACCTCTCTGAGTCACAGCAGATCCGAAAGGCCCTCGACGCAAACCTCAGCGCGGAAAACATCCAGGCCGAAGTGACTTACATGAAGCAGCCCAACCGGCAGTCGTTTGAGCGTACTTACGGCTGGGCCTGGGCCTTGAAACTCGCCGAAGAGCTGCACTCATGGAACGACGCGGACGGAAAGAAGTGGGCCGGGAACCTGCAACCGCTCTCCGAGTTGCTGTCCAGGTCGTACCGAACATTTCTTCCGAAGCAAACCTATCCCATCAGGACCGGCGTGCATCCAAACACCGCTTTTGGTTTGGCCTTTGCGCTCGACTACGCAAAAACTGCCGGTGACCGCGAGCTTGAAGTGTTGTTGAGTGAACGCAGCCGGACTTATTTCGCAAAAGACGTCAACTATCCGGGAGCCTGGGAACCAGGCGGTGAGGATTTCTTTTCGGCAGCGCTGATGGAAGCCGACCTGATGCGCCGCGTGATGGAGCCGCGTGAGTTTGCGACGTGGTTTCACCGGTTTCTGCCCGAAGTTGCAAAGGGTGGTCCGGCAGCCTTGTTACAGCCGGCCATCGTCACGGACAGATCAGATCCGAAGCTCGTGCATCTCGACGGTCTGAATCTCAGTCGCGCGTGGTGCATGCGCAGCATCGCGGCCGCGCTGCCCGCGAAGGATCCGGCGCGCAAAGCCCTTTCTGACTCGGCGGACAAACACGCTGCTGCCGCCCTGGCCCACGTCGCAAGCGGCGATTACGCCGGTGAACACTGGCTCGCCTCGTTTGCAGTGTATTTGCTCTCAATAAACTAATCCGCGGACGGGCTGCGAAGATCCGCGGCGCAAGTCTCCTCAACTTCCTCGTTCATTCACTGGCTCAGTGGAGGTTGTCGCATGAAAACTATCGTCCTTTCCGTCTCACTCTTCTTTTTCCTGCTGTTCAATGCAGTGGCTCAGCAACCCGACTACCCGCAGTTGAGAAACGAGGCGGAGGCGCAGTTTGCCCAGGGCTCATACGCACGCGCCCACGAGATCTATTCCCGGGTTGATAAAACGAAGCTCGGCGCCGCCGATTTGCGCTGGGTAGAGTTTCGTCTCGCCGATACGTCGTGGCGCGCGCACGCGGGTACTCAGAGTGCCGACCAGACGCCGGTGGAACAGGCGAAAAAGAAACTCGAAGATCTGATACGGGTGGTTGAGAAAGAGACTGATCGCGATCTCGTCTGGGCAGAAGCTCACGAGTCACTCGGCGATCTCTTCTGGACGCGCCGCCAGTATATAAACTGGTCCGCCGCATGGCCTTATTACCAGCAGGCCCTCGACTGGTGGGCCGGGCAGCGCGATCTAAACGTCGCCCGCGATCGTTATCTCAAGATCGTTTTTCGCGCGGCAACCCCGGTAGATGACGGACAACTTTACTACTACAGTTACTACGGTAATCACCTTCCTCTCGACATTCTCGAAAACGCATTAAAGATCAGTCGTTCCGCCAACGAGACTTCACACTTGAATTTTCTGATCGCGATGACGATGCGCACCCGCGGCGGTGATATGTCGACCCAGCAGCGGATCGCCGACTACTTCGAAGATGCACTCGCCGCCGGGAAGCAGTCAGGCTGGTACGACGATGCGCTTTTTTACTATGGCGAATGGATGAACAGTTACGGCTTGATTCGCCAGCTCGAGAACGGGCAGTGGCAACAGCAACCGGATTACGTTAAAGCCCTCGAACTCTTTCGCCGCCTGACAACGGAATTCGCAAAAGGAGAAACGCGTTACTACGATCAGGCGCTACAGCACATAAAGGGCATCACCGACCCATTGCTCGGCGTCGGCGTCGCAAACATCTTCCTGCCCGATTCGGAAGTTCAATTTAGCTTTTACGTGCGGAACGTGCGCCAGGTCGATCTTGCGCTTTACAAGTTTGATATGACGCGTGACGTTCATGTCGCAACTGCCGGCGCCGCGGAAGGTGAAGGAGATCTTGGAAATTGGTTTTACAAAGTTCCTACCGCAGGCCGCACACCCGTAAAGGCGTGGTCCAAAACGATCGACAGTTCAGATCATAAACCACACAACGAACAAGTCAGGCTCGAAGGAAAACTGACCGTTGGAGCTTACTTACTCGAAGCGAAGAGCGGCGCGATGTCGACGCGAGAGGTGGTGCTGATTACTGACGCGACGCTCGTACTCAAATCTTCCAACAACCAGGCGCTCGCGTTCTTCGCTGATGCCATCACAGGCGCGCCGCTCGCGAACGCCAACGTGTCACTCTGGGAAATGTACTACCGGAACGATCGCTGGCTGTGGCGGCGCTACCGGCAGACGACTGATGCCGACGGCCTCGCTCGTTTCGCTTTAAGAAGTGGTCCGGAAGGTCGAAATCTATTTGCTACTGCAGGCAGTACTGACAGGCAGGCATTTGCAGCCGGCAACGCCTACAGCCAGCCGCCTGAAGCGGGTTGGCGGATTTACGCATTTACGGATCGGCCGGCTTATCGTCCGAAAGAAAAGCTGCAGTGGAAGTTCATCGCGCGCGTGTTGTCAGGTGGCGCTTATACGACTCCTGCAAACCAGGTAGTCGAGTATCAGATCAACGATCCGCGCGGAACAAAAGTGGCAGATGGAAAAGCGACGCTCAATTCGTTTGGAAGCGCGTGGGGATCGCTGGAGTTGACTGAGAAGTTTCCGCTCGGCCAGTACACGATTCAGTTTTATGCCGACGGAAGACGTCATCACATCGGCAGTGCACAACTGTTTCGACTTGAAGAATACAAGCTGCCGGAATTTAAAGTGCAGGTAAAAACGCCTGAAGAGAACGGCAGGAAAAAAGCTTTTCGAACCGGAGAAAAAGTCGAAGTCGAGATTCAGGCTGACTATTACTTCGGTGGTCCAGTCGGAAATGCGTCAGTCGAAGTTATTGTCTATCAAAATCAGTTTTATCACTACTGGTTCCCGTATCGCGAGTATGGCTGGTACTACGACGACTTCGCACAGCGGTATCGCCAGTCTTACGGCGGGGGTTCGGTGATCAAACGTGAATCGATCAAGACCGACGCCACTGGAAAAGCGAAACTGACCTTCGACACACCGCGCGAGAATTACAACCAGGACTTCGAGTTTCGAATTGAAGCGCGTGTTGTGGATTCGTCGCGGCGCGAGATCGTCGCGAGCGATAACGTGCGCGTTACGCGCCAGCGTTATTTCGTCTATCCGCGTGCGGAGCGAAACATCTACCGGCCCAAAGACAAGATCACGGTCGACATCAAAGCTCTCGATGCAAACGAGCAGCCGATCCAGACGGAAGGCACAGTGAAAGTCACGCGCGACTACTGGTGGGAGATCTGGATCGATCCGCGCGGGCGCGAAGTGCAGGGAGCGGAGTTGCGTGACTTGCAGGAGCGGTCCGGTGTGTTTCCGCCAATCGTCAATCGCGGTCGCGCGTGGCGACTCAAGTTTCGAGGTTATCAGCACGAAGAAATACTTACGCAGTCAGTTAAGACTGACAGCGAGGGCGTCGCCGAACTGAACTTCACGCCCGACAAGGAAGGCTACTATCGCTTTTCATGGCAGAGCAGCCAGGGAGTTGACCCGAAACGCGATCGATTCCTCCCGCCAATCAAAGCGGAGACTTACGTCTTCGTCGCGAGCAACACGACGACGGATCTTGGATACCGGCGCGCGGGGTTGGAGATCGTAGTCGATAAAGACACTTTCCGTGCAGGTCAAACTGCAGCGGTGATGATCTCGACGCCCGTGAGCAATCGGCACGTGCTTTTCAGTGTCGAAGGCGAAGATCTGTTTAGTTACAGGCTGGTCCATGTGACAGGCAATACGAAATTGATCGAGTTGCCCATTGAGGAGAAACACGTTCCCAACATTTATCTCAGCGCGTTGATGATCAGCGATGCTCAGTGGTTTATGGATCACAAAACCGTAGTGGTCCCGCCGGTTCAGCATTTCCTGTCGGTGGCGGTGAAGGCAGATCGGGAACAGTATCAACCGCGAGAAGAAGGAACGCTTGCGATCGCGACGAAAGATGCAGATGGGCGTCCGGTTTCGGCTGAAGTTGCGTTGGGTCTCATCGATGAGTCAGTGAAATATATTCAGCAGGACTACGCTGGAGATCCGCGGCAGTTTTACTACGGGCGCAAACGCCCGCATATAGTCCAGACGCAGAGTACGTTGAATCAAAAAGCATATGCGCGGCTGGTCGAGGTTGAAGCTGGCATTTTACGAGACCGTAGGGATGCTGACGAACAACAAGCCGCCGACGTTGTGCGAGCCGAGAGTCGTTTCGGCTATGTGGGCGGAGGACGCGGCGCTCAGGAACCGATGGGCAGGCTTTCCGCCAAAAGCGTTAGTGAGCTGAGCGTGGTGACCCGCAGCGGTGCCAACAACTACATGCTCGACGGTGCTGCAGCCGCGCCACAGTCAGCACCGCCGCCGGGCCAGGAGCCCGCAGTCCAGGTACGCAGCGATTTCCGTTCGACGATTCTCTGGTTGCCCGACGTGAAGACAGACGCTGACGGAACTGCAACCATCAAGGTGAAGTATCCGGATTCGCTGACGACGTGGAGCGCGACTGCGCGTGTTGTCACTGCCGGCAATCAATTCGGTATCGGCAATTCATCAACGAGGACCAAACAACCGCTGATCGTGCGTTTGCAGGCGCCGCGTTTCTTTGTCGTCGGAGATCAGGTCACCGTCTCGGCAGTCATCAACAACAACACCGACGAGGCGATGAATGTTGCCCCGGCGCTAAACGCGGAAGGTCTAACCGTCACGGGTTTGATCGTCGATGGAAAACCTGTGAACGGCGCGGGCTCGCGTGTGGATGTCAAAGCAAACAGCGAGACGAGAGTTGACTGGCTCGTCGCGGTGAATCATGCGAGTGAAGCCAAATTGAAGGTCGAAGCACGCGGGAGCAAGTATGCCGACGCGATGGAAAAGACTTTCACCGTCTTCGAACACGGTATCGAGAAGTTTGTCTCGCGCTCAGGCAAGATGCGCGGCGATAGTGTTTCCGTCAAGCTTGATATCCCGAAAGAACGGCGGTCCCACTCGACCACGCTCACGGTTCAGGTTGCGCCAAGCATGGCGACTACGATGCTCGATGCCCTTCCGTACCTGATCGATTACCCGTACGGCTGCACCGAACAAACGATGAGCCGTTTCCTGCCGGCGGTGATCACTGCCAAAACGCTGCGCGACCTCGGTTTGAAGCCCGAGACTGCGATGCACAAGATCTTCGGAGGGATCGAGCCTTCGAGCGCGGCGGCTACCCATCCGACTGGACGCAGAGATCTGCAAGAGCTCGAAAGAATCACGCAGGCCGGTTTGGAACGTCTTTACGATTTTCAACACGGCGATGGCGGCTGGGGCTGGTGGAAACAAGGCGACAGTGATCACTTCATGACTGCTTACGTCGTTTGGGGCATGACACTCGCGCGCGAGGCCGGCATCGACATCAAGTCAGACTCACTCGAGCGTGCGGTTGCTTATCTCGATAAGGAACTGGTCGAAGAAGAGAAGAACTTTGATGGACAGGCGTGGATGCTTCATGCACTCGCGGTCCATCACGGGATGAAGAAGGAGTCGCAGGTTGGTAAGTTTCAGCAGACTGCCTTTACCAATCTCTGGACCAACCGCGACCGGTTGAATGCGTACACACGTGCTTTGCTTGCCCTCGCCGCGCATCACTATGGTTTTCGGCAAGAGGCGACGACGCTGATCGCGAACCTGGAAAACGGCGTCAAGATCGATTCGCGACCTGATACCTCGATCGTGCAACGCGGCGCACAGGCTTCCGATCCGTCCGTCATGGGCACTGCGCACTGGGGTGAAGACGGACTTTACTGGCGCTGGTCTGATGGCGGTGTTGAGGCGACGTCGTTTGCCCTGCGTGCGCTTCTCGCTATCGATCCGAAGAACAAGTTGATCGAGCCGGTCACGAACTGGTTGATCAAAAACCGGCGTGGCGCGCAGTGGAGCAACACGCGCGACACTGCGATCGTGGTACTGACGCTTAACGATTACCTGCGTGTGAGTGGGGAAGTGCAGCCGGTCCTCGGATACCAGTTGCTCGTGAATGGAACGGCAGTCGAGTCGAAGCAGATTACGGCTGACGACGCGCTCAGCGCTCCAAGTAAGTTTGAGATCTCTCGCGAGTTGATTCGCGACGGGCAGAATGAGATCAGCATCGTGCGAAAGAGTGGCAGTGGCCCGCTTTATTTCTCGGCGGCGGCAGAGTTTTTCAGTTTGGAAGAACCGCTGAAGCCTGCGGGCAACGAGATCTTCGTGAAGCGTGAGTATTTCAAACTCGTCAATCATCCGACGTTGCTAAAAGGATTTGTGGCGGAGCGAGTGCCGCTGAATGACGGTGAAACACTGAAGAGCGGCGATCGCGTTCAGGTGGTGCTGACGGTCGAAGCGAAGAACAACTACGAGTACCTGCTATTTGAAGATCTGAAACCGGCCGGTCTCGAAGCGGTGCAGATTCGCAGCGGCGAAACGATGTACGTGCGGGAGATGAAGTCAGATGGTGGATTCACCGGGCGCTCCCGCTGGGTTTACCAGGAGCTGCGCGATCGAAAAGTCGCACTGTTTATCGATCGACTTCCGGAAGGCGTTTGGCAACTCACTTACGAGATGAGGGCCGAAGCGCCGGGTGCGTTTCATGCGTTGCCCGTCCTGGGCCACGCGATGTACGTCCCGGAGATCCGCACCAACGGCGCCGAAGCCCGCATCCGCATAGTGGATTGATCGGATTGATCCGCGAAAATCGGTTGCAGTTTCCGCGCAGATCCGTGTTACCGGATTTCGTCGAGGCGGGCCTTCGCCTCCTGGATCATCGCGCGAATCTTACCGAGATCGTCGAGCGTCAGATGTCTGGTGGCGAGATCGCAAATACCAGTGGTCATGACCACTGCTGTGCCACTTCGCGTCTGACGAAAGACGCCGACCTCCAGATCGCCCTGAGTCCGGTACCGCGCCTCAAAGCCTGCGAGCTTGGTCGTCGTTTCATCTATGCGCGAGATGGCGTCGATCGCATTGAGCAGCGGTTCGATCTCTTCGTAATCGATGAAGGCACGGTTCTCTCTCGGCCGTTCACCACCTTCTCTCAAGGACACCACGATCCCCTTTGCGCGCGACACATTTCCCATCTCGCGCATGTCAACGGCATCAATACGAACCCCCGGCACTTCGAGGGTTGTGATGCGCGTGAAACCTTTGATAATCACTGTGCTGTGACGATCGTCGAGCGCCTCGAGCTTCGTTCGCGGCTCGAATGGTTCGCAACTAGCCCTACGCCAGAACTCAGGCCCCGGCCTCTGGGCCATGGCCACGCCAGAGCAGACCAACATCATCGTCGAGAAAAGAATAGTTTTCAGGTACATGGGAAGCTCCAAACGGGAGAGAGGTTGATTGTGCAGCTTTCACCTACAAGTCCGCCGCGAGTTCCAAAAAATAACACGGTTTGTTGTTACCCGGCTCTAAAAATCCGTAATATCTCCGGCCAATGAGCGAGGATTTTTACTGCGAAGAGGTATTGAGCGGGCGGACGAGCGTCGAGATCGTTCGGGAAACTGATAACGTTTTAGCCTATCACCACACGCGGCCGTTCTGGCCTGTGCACATCGTAGTGATTCCGAAGCGTCACATTTCTTCGCTCCTGACGCTCGAGGAGAGTGATGGAGTTTTATTGCTGGAACTGATCGCCGTGATTCGTGAGGTGGCGGCGCAAGTGGTTGCGGAACACGGTGCGTGTCGTGTATTGACGAACCTTGGGAAGTATCAGGACTCAAAACACCTGCACTGGCATGTAAGCTCCGGGGCTCCCTTGAAACGATAAATACGGGCGCCCAAAACACGAAGAGAGGCGAGCCGGTACAATAGCTCGCCTCTCTTCGTTGCCCCCATAATCGAACCTAACGACCCAAATCGTTTGGCTCCGATCGACCCGCCGACAAACTATTTAGCCATCTGTGTTCGCGCTTTCTCCGCGCGCGCGGCGCCGATGGCTGTCTCCACCTTTTTCACTTCTTCAGGCGGTGGCAACACAGCCTTCATGCCGAGCGATTCGATCCAGAGTTCACGGGCCCAACCCTTCGTGTGGTAATAGTGCTCGTCCTCTTCGTGCTCGACCTCGTCGTACGCCTCTTTCAATACCTTAGCGACTTCGCCTTTCACCTTCTTCGAGACTTCGCCGATCAGGTGCCAGTTTTGATGGTCCTTGGTTTCCGCTTGAACGACAGCTTCCGCGGCCACCAGTTGCGCCTGGCCCGGTTCGCCTTCCGCGAGGGCCATCTCCATAGCCTCGACCAGCGATTCGCCGATGTGACGCACTACTTTACGTCCGGGTGTTTCTTCGTTGGGATCCAGGTCCAACTTCATAAGCACACCTTCAACAACCTTGACGTGGTTCTGCGTCTGCTCCAGATACTCTTCCCATTCTTCTTTCAGATCTTCATTTTCAGCGCAGCGGAGTGCGGTGGTGTAAACCTGAACGCCGCCAAGCTCGGTCTCCAGTGCCTCATACAAGAGGTTACGTACTTGTTCGTCTTTCATGGCCCCTCCTTGAAACATTCGCCCCCGCCGAAGCGATGATTTGCACGGGTGACTCCAGCAAGTGCTGGGCCAGAATAAAAAACGAACGAATGGGAAAGATCAGGTGACGACCCCGTATTTTTATAAGACACGGTGTGTGTCAATCACACAAGTGTCACCCGCAGACTTCCATGAGTTAAAATCCGCGGATATACACGGATAGGTCGCGGATGGTCATGAAATTTTTTGCAATTAAATTCTTCGTACTGATCGCCTTTATCAGCGTCGTTGGCCAAGACCAGCGGGACCAGCGGGACCAGCGGGCGCAGCTCGATGCGTTGCGGGCTGAAGGGTACGAGGCGCTGTACAACCTCGATTACGAAGGAGCACGCAAGCGCTTTCAGAAGATGATTGAGCTTGCGCCCGATCATCCCGCGGGCGCGCAGTGTTTTGCTTCCAGCCTGTGGTTTCAGCAGTTGAACGAAGCCTGGCAACTCAAGTCGACTCTTTACAGCACAGAGCCGGAAGAAAAACCAAAGCCGCAACTGAATCGTGCACAGGTTGAAGAGTTTCGGAAGTGGATACGCACTTCCAAACAACTGTCGCAAGCCCGCTTGAAGAAGGATCCGGGCGACGTCGAAGCGCTCTATTTTCTCGGCGCTGCTGAAGGGCTCGAGGCTGCTTTTGCGGGCGGAGTGGAAGGAAAATATAGAGCGGCGTTGCGTTCAGGAAATAGCTCCGTCGGCCGTCATAAAGAAGTCCTCAAGATCTCGCCGGACTTTCACGATGCGGAGCTGACCATCGGTTTACTCAACTATGTTATCGGTTCGCTCCCATTGCCCGTGAAGATGCTCGCTGCGACTATGGGAGTCAAAGGTTCGAAGAAGCGCGGGTTAGAAGCGCTCGAACGAGTCTCGACGAAAGGTCACTGGGCGCGTGATGCCGCGCGAGTTGTGCTCGTGGATCTTTACAAAAGAGAGAAGCGCTGGACCGACGCTTATGAGATGGCGAGCGAGTTATCGAAGAAGTACCCGCGCAACTACATCTTCAAACTGCAAATGGCCGACGCCCGTGTGTCTGAGATCCTTGCGCTGCGGAAAAAGAAGGCGAGTACAGCGGCCCAGGAGCAACAAGTGTCGAGTATCTTTGCCTCGTTGTTACGCGACAAAACGCTCGATCGGAAAACAGTTGACCTCATCAATTCGCGCTTCAACATCACCCGTCAGCAGCTCGCAGAGCGTTGAGCTTTGTGTTTTGTCCGTTGTTTGGTACAAGACATGAGCCATGGATCATCACAGCGAGGAACTGCTCGGCCTGCTCGACCGCATCAAGGAGTTTGTCCGCACACAAATCTATCCGCTCGAGGCCGATTTCCTGCGACGTCCTTTCCGTGAACTCACCGCCACGCTCAACGCGAAACGTGAAGAAGTAAAGGCGAAGGGTTTGTGGGCGCCGCACTTGCCGAACGAATACGGTGGGCTCGGACTGACGCTTTCCGAATTCGCACTCGTGAGTGAAGAGCTTGGCCGCACGCCTCTCGGGCATTACCTGTTCAACTGCCAGGCGCCCGACATCGGAAACATGGAAATCCTGATGGAGCACGGCACCGCGGAGCAGAAGGAGAAGTATTTTGTTCCGCTCGCGCGTGGCGAGGTGCGCAGTTGTTTCTCGATGACGGAGCCGGAGCATCCGGGTTCAAACCCGACCTGGATGAGCACGGAAGCCGTGAAGAACGGTGACGATTATGTCATCAACGGGCACAAGTGGTTTACGTCGTCGGCGGAAGGCGCAAGCTTCGCGATCGTGATGGCGATCACGGATCCCGAAGCGACGAACCGGTACAAGAAAGCGAGCCAGATCATCGTTCCCATACCGACGCCGGGTTTCACGATCGTGCGCAACATCAACGTGATGGGCGAAGAGGGAAGTGACTACGCGAGTCACGCGGAGGTGCGTTATGAAAACTGTCGCGTGCCGCAGACCAACCTGCTCGGAAAGGAAGGCGAGGGATTTGCGATCGCGCAGGAGCGACTTGGACCAGGCAGGATTCATCATTGCATGCGCTGGATCGGAATCTGCGAGCGTGCGTTTGATTTGATGTGCAGTTACGCGGCGCGCCGGGAGTTGTCGCCGGGTGTGTTGCTGGGGAGCCGCCAGAATGTGCAGGAGTGGATCGCTGAGAGTCGTGCGGAGATCAGTGCCGCGCGGTTGCTTGTGTTGAAGACGGCGGGCGCGATAGATCGTGAAGGTGCGGGTTCGGTGCGTGAAGATATTTCCCTCATCAAGTTTTTTGTTGCGGGGATACTTCAAAAGGTTCTGGACCGAGCGATCCAGGTGCACGGCGCACTCGGGTTGACTGATGCGACGCTCCTTTCTTACTGGTACCGGCACGAACGTGCGGCGAGGATTTATGATGGACCGGATGAAGTGCACAAGACCGTGGTCGCGCGCAGCGTGCTTCGGAATTACGGGTTAAACCTATGACAGGATTTCAGGATTCTCAAGATTTTCAAGATTCAGATCTAAATCATGTAAATCATGAAAATCCTGTTAATCCTGTGCGACCGGGCGAAGAACTACCGCACGATCGTCTCCTCACCTATCTAAAACTAAATCCACCTTTAATTATCAAACAATTTCCAGCAGGCTTCTCGAACCTCACATACCTCCTGAAAGCCGGCGATCGTGAACTCGTCCTGCGTCGCCCTCCAATCGGCGCAAAAATCAAAACCGCGCACGACATGGGCCGCGAGTACCGCATCCTGTCGCACCTTTACCCTGTCTACAAAAAAGTTCCACGCCCACTCCTCTACTGCGACGATGAATCAATCCTCGGCGCCCCGTTTTACGTGATGGAGCGCGTTAACGGCATCATCCTCCGCGCAAAGCCGCCAAAAGACATCGAACTGTCACCCGAAACAATGCGCGGCCTCTCGCAAACGTTCATCGAGAATCTTGCCGAGATACACAAGTTTGATTACGAAGCAGCAGGCCTCGAAGATCTCGGCACACCGCAAGGCTACGTCAAACGCCAGGTCGAGGGTTGGACCAAACGATATCAAAACTCCCGCACGGACGATGTCCCCGAAATCGAGCACCTCTCCGAGTGGCTGCTCCAGCATCTTCCCCCGGATTCGGAACGAAGCGCGCTGATCCACAACGACTACAAGTATGACAATCTC
>DASUPZ010000497.1:0-12649 GCA_036280855.1 Pyrinomonadaceae bacterium
AATACCGGATGGCAAACGATAGGTGGACCATATGTTGAAAGAATTCCGCGGCGTATTGACGAGTGTCTTTCCAATTTCCGCGGGATTGTTTGAGTCAACCGTGGTGCTGTCGAGAAGTGTGTAGCCGGCAAGCACCTGCCAGGCGCGTGTGATGTTTCCTTCGAGTACTTGTGGCGGATCGCCGGGCAGGACGCCGGGCGTGCGAGCGTTAAGTTTTTCAACACGGAAAATTGCTCCACTCATAAGCACTCGCCCGCTAAAGAAGGCCCATTTGCTGCCGGTCTCGACCGTATACGTCTTTTCAGGATCGATGACGGTGTTCGCAGTGTTGTACGACAAGCCTTCAAGCGAAGGATTGAGTGATGTTCCGTAAGAGGCGTAAAGAGTGCCTTCCGGCCGGGGTTTAAATACTGCGCCCGCGCGAACGCTAAGCATCCGATCAACTTTCGAGACGGGAAGACCTGTGGTCGCGATGCCCTCAGCATCAAAACGATCCCAGCGCAGACCGCCATTCAACTCCCACTTCTTGCCAAACTTTGCCGTGTCGAACAGGTAAAGCGCCTGCGAGTTTGCCCTTACGTCACCGACGATCGGGCTAATTGTTATTGGACCAGTAAACACATCGTCGGGATTTGGATTGAATAAGGTCGTGGGCATGTTGCCGGCAGTACGTGTGTGGCGAACGTTGTTCTCACGCGTGATGTTCACGCCGGTGATCAGCGCATGCTCGATGGTGCCTGTAGAAAAACGTGCTATGAAATCGGTCTGGTTGTCCCAAACCTTGTCCTCTGTTTGCCACGAACGCATTTCGCGATTGATGGCTGTTGAGTTGTTGTTTGCGAAACGTGGCGGCGTCGCCATTGAGTCGCGCGACGAGCTGGCGTAACGAAGTTGGTTACGCATCGACAAGCCGTCGTTGAAATCGTGTTCGAACTTGAGTGTTACGAGATCCGCATTCAACTTCTCGAAGTCGCGATCTCGCAGCCCGTAAAATGTGTTGCGAGGCACAGGTGCAGGGCGATCGCGAAACTCAACCAGGGCGTTATTGGTTGCGGGAACCCACGGGATTCCGTAGTCGGAAATATTGTTCTGCTTCAGTTTGTAATAACTGGCGGTCGCGCGTGTCGGTTTGCCGAGTCCCCATGTTAATGAAGGTGCGAGTCCCCAGCGATCAAACTTCACAACGTCTCGTCCGGCGACGCCCGAATGATGCCCGAGAAGATTCAAGCGAAAGGCCATGCTGTCGCCGATCGGAAGATTTACATCTGCCGTGGCGCGGCGCGTGCGATCGGTGCCGAAGTCGAGCGTGCCTCCGAAAGATCGTCGCAGACCAGGCGTCTTGTTAAGCAGATTGATCGAGCCACCAGTAGAGCCGCGGCCTGTGTAAACGGAGCCCGGACCTTTGACGACGTCCACTTGTTCGAGGTTGAAGGGATCACGAGATTGCGGACTCAGATCGCGCACTCCATCGATGAAGATATCGTTGCGCGCGCTGAAGCCACGCAGCGTCAGATTGTCGCCCGCGGGATTGCCACCTTCGCCGGCAGTAATCGTCAGGCCCGGAACGTTCTTCAAAACGTCTCGAAGCGTGGTGGCGCCCTGCTCCTCGATGACTTCTTTGGAGATGACGTTAATGGTTTGCGGAGTATCCAGCAGCGGTTCAGTGTATTTCGGCGAAGACAGGATCACTCGTGACTCATCTCTGACCTCGACTGTTTCAGGACCAGCATGAATTTCGAGCAGAACAGTTCGTTTGTCGGTGAACCTGTAACTGATGCCCGTGCCGCGCAGGATCTCGCGCAAGGCTTGTTCGGAAGAATAAGTGCCTTTGACGCCGGGTGAGGGACGCGTGCGCATCGCGTCGTTTGGTATGACGATCTGTAATCCGGAGGTCTTCTGAAAAGCGAGCAGGGTTGCTTCGAGCGTGCCGCTCGGAATGTCAAACGAGAATTGCTGCTGCGTCGTTGAAGCGGCATTGTCGTTTGCTCTGACCTTGCCTAGAACGACGTTGTGACTATTGGATGGACAGTAAGCGACCAGCATTCCCATGGTGCTAATGGCGACGATCCAGTATCGCGGCCCGCGACGCTTTGCTCGATGCTGTTTTTTTGGTTTAACAAGGAAACTCTTGGACATGAATGCACCTTCACATGATTGCAAATACTCCGGTACTGCCTTGGAGATAATTTGACGAAATTGAAAACCGATTTCAATTTCAGGAGGGTTCAGGATAATACAGAGGCCGGGAAAATGACAAGTCACAATTCTGTTAAGCGTCGGTGAGTAAGGCAGCGAGTAGTGGAATCGTGAGTTCGTGATGGCCGGTGATCGAGAAGCCCTGGCCCGCGCCTTTTTCAGTGGGACGGCGCACGACGTTTGTCAGTGGCCGGTAAGATTGGATGAAGTCGAAGTTTGCCGTCGTGATGTCGTGCAGTGAATGTCCCAGGTTACGCACGAGTGTCACGCACTTCAGAAATACCTCGGGCAGCACGACCGCTGATCCGACGTTGAGATAAACCCCGCCGCCGTCCATTCGCCTCACTAACTCCGCGAGGAGACGAAAGTCAGTATGGGTAGTCGCGCCTAACGCGGCGCCGTCAAAGTTTGGATGAAAGTGTGTGATGTCGCCGCCGATCGTGATGTGCGCGGTGAATGGGATCTTGTTTTCGTACGCGTTGCAGAGAAGAGAATAGTCGCGATGTTTCGGATCGAGTACGAGTAAGGCTTGGCCCACGGCTTCGCCCAGTCCGATTTGATTGTTTGCGCCGTCGCGAGCGGCGCCGTTCAGTAGTTGTGCTGTTTCTTCCGCGCCTCCAAAAACACCTTCGGACAGAGTTGCATCCACGTCTTCCGAAGTCGAACCGACGAGCGCAATCTCGGCATCATGGACCAGCACGGATCCGTTTGCCGCGATTGCTGAGACGTATCCGCGCTTCATGAGATCGATGATGATCGGCGCAAGACCGGTTTTGACGACGTGCCCGCCGATGCCCCAGATGATCGGCTTCTTCAACTCGCGCGCGCGTTGAATGCGAGCGGCAATCTGTCTCAACGATTGGACCGCGAGAACATTGGGCAGGCTATCGAGAAAATCAGCCACGGACGCACCGCCGATTAGCGGCCGCGCGAAATCGTTTAGGTTGACTTTGCTGTTACGCGACGCGAGCGGATACGTCTTGACTCGTTCGAGATCAAGTGGCGTCAGGTCGTCGTCGTAAATGGATGGCAATCGTGGCTCCGGCTCAGAGGTGTTCCAAATCCGCCAAATCCTGTGAACGCCCCGAAGCCTCTTTATTCTTTTTCAAGAGTTCCTTCGAGATGAATGGGACGGTTAGACCATCGAGTTCGTCATACTTACGAGATACCCAAGCATCCTTGAAATCAACTCCCGAAAGAAACGTCAAGATGTCTATTCGATTTGGCGCAACGCCCAGTTGAATAACTTGATCCTCATTTAAAAAATCGTCAGCAGAAAGGTTGAGATCACCGAATCCGAATTGGTTAATAACATCTATCAACTTGCACGCATTTTCATGAGAGCGTTCCACGAAGATATCTATGTCGCCGGTAAATCGAGGATAGCCGTGATACGCAACGGCAAAAGCTCCGACGATCAAATACCGAACATCAAGAGCGTTTAATAATCCGACAAACTCTTTTAAGTCTTCCTCTAGATTCATCCTCTTGGGGCTGGTAACGTTTTCTTAAAAGCAGAAGGATTTCCAATCTCTGAGCCGGAGTGAGTGAGCGGTAAAAATCTTTGTCCGCCGCTTCTGCGTCCGCAAACGATTTGAAAAAGCGAACTGTTTTTTCCATGCGCGAGTCGAATTATAGCATGCGCTTTGATTGGTCGTGATGGTGCATGGTTTGCATAAAATCATGTCAATCCTGAAATCCTGTAAGGCCGCTTCACAGGATTACAGGATTATCAGAATTAACATGATTTTTTGAAAGGCGTCCGTTGAGCAGCGGGCGGAGGACCTGGCCGGTGTGGGAGCGGCGGGAGCGCGCGACTTCTTCGGGGGTGCCGGCGACGACGACGCGGCCGCCGTGTTCGCCGCCCTCGGGACCGAGATCGATGATGTAGTCCGCCGATTTGATCACGTCGAGGTTGTGTTCGATCACGAGCACCGTATTACCGAGTGAAACAAGACGCTGCAGTACGTCGAGCAGTTTGTGAACATCCGCGAAGTGCAGGCCGGTGGTTGGTTCGTCGAGGATGTAGATGGTCCTGCCGGTGGCTCGTTTTGAAAGCTCCTTGGCGAGTTTGATTCGCTGTGCCTCGCCGCCCGACAGCGTCGTGGCTGATTGGCCCAGCTTGATGTAACCGAGTCCGACGTCGAGCAACGTCTGAAGTTTCTGATTGATCTGCGGAATGTTTTCGAGCAGCGGCAGCGCTTCTTCTACAGTCGTATCCAGCAGATCCGCGATCGACTTGCCCTTGTACTTCACTGACATCGTTTCGCGGTTGTAACGCGCGCCACGGCACACGTCACAGAGCACGTAAACATCGGGAAGAAAGTTCATCTCGATGCGTTTCATGCCGTCGCCTTCGCACGCTTCACAGCGCCCGCCTTTAACGTTGAACGAGAAACGGCCCGGTTTATAACCACGCTCACGCGACTCGGGCAACATTGCGTACAGTTCTCGCAGCGGTGTGAATAAACCCGTATACGTGGCCGGATTGGATCTCGGTGTACGGCCGATGGGCGACTGGTCAATCTCAATCACCTTGTCAACATGTTCGAGACCTTCGATCGATTTGTATGGACCAGGCTCGGTTAGTGACCCATAAAGATGCTGCGCGAGGGCATAGTAAAGAATGTCTTCGACGAGAGTTGACTTGCCCGATCCTGACACTCCGGTCACGACAGTCAACAATCCAAGCGGAAACGAAACGTCGATCTCTTTGAGGTTGTTTGCGTAAGCACCCGTGATCGTCAGGGACTTACCGTTTGGCGCGCGTCTTTCTGCCGGCACCTCGATCTTTCTCGCGCCACGAATATATTGCCCCGTGATCGAGTCGGGATTCTCGGCAACTGCCTCAGCCGTACCTACTGCCACAACCTCACCGCCGTGTGCGCCTGCGCCTGGTCCAAGATCCACGACGTAATCCGCGCGCCGGATCGTCTCCTCATCATGCTCGACAACAAGCACCGTGTTGCCGAGGTCGCGCAGTGCCGAAAGGGTGTCGAGGAGTTTTTGATTGTCCCGTGGGTGCAGGCCGATCGAAGGTTCGTCGAGCACGTAAAGAACGCCGCGCAATTGCGATCCGATCTGTGTTGCCAGCCGGATGCGTTGACCTTCGCCGCCGGAAAGAGTCGACGACGATCGATCGAGCGTTAGATACCCAAGCCCGACGGTTTTAAGGAAACGCAGCCGCGCTTTGATCTCGCGCAGTATTGGACCAGCAATCTGCTCCTCGCGTTGATTCAGCGCAACCTGCTCGAATGCTTCAACCGCGTCTTCGATCGGCAACGACGTATACTCCGAGATGCCACGGCCACCGACCTGAACCGAGAGGGAATCGGAACGCAAACGCCGTCCACTGCACTCGCTGCAAACCGTCGGCGACACAAGCTCCTCGAGTGCGACCCTTATCTTTTCCGACGGTGCTTCGCTTAGTCGATCTCGAAGCCACGCAAGCGCGCCTTTCCACTCGTTCTGAAACGTGTAAAGTCCCTGCGTGAAAGTTAATTTGCCGTTGACTCCATTGAGAAATCCTTCGCGCACTTCCTTCGGCAACTCGGCAAACGACTTCTTCGTTTCACAATGGAAGTGCTTGCACACCGCGAGCAGCGCACTTCGCAGATAGGCCGAACCTTGCTTGTCGGCTGTGCCTATGAAGCCGAGCTTTTCGGGCGTCTGGCTGGAGTCGGGAAGCAACTTCAGCGCATCGATTTCCATGACCGTTCCCAAACCATGACAACGTTTACACGCGCCGTAGGCAGAGTTGAACGAAAACGAGCGCGGCTCGAGTGGCGGCACGTTGATGCCGCAGTTCACGCAGGCCATTCTTTCCGAGTAGAGCTTTTCTTCGCCGTCGACAATCGAGATGAGTACGGCGCCGCCCGTCAACTTCAACGCCGTTCGGATCGAATCAGTGAGTCGTTCGCGAATTCCGGGTTTGATCAGGAGCCGATCGACGACAGCCTCGATCGTGTGATTGCGTCGCTTATCGAGCTTGATCTCTTCGTCAAGTGAAAGCAGTTCGCCGTCGACACGAGCGCGGAGAAATCCTTCCTTCGCCAGCTTCTCCAGCTCTTTTTTGAACTCGCCCTTGCGCCCGCGAACAATCGGCGCGAGCACCATCACGCGTTCGCCTTCAGGCAGTCCAAGCACGTTTTGGACGATCTGCTCGACGCTCTGGCGAGTGATCGCCGCGCCACACAAATGACAATGCGGCACACCGATCGAGGAGAACAGCAACCGCATGTAGTCGTAGATTTCTGTAACAGTTCCGACGGTAGAACGCGGGCTGCGCGAAACAGTCTTTTGTTCGATAGAAATGGCCGGCGAGAGACCGTCTACGGCGTCGACGTCCGGTTTTTCGAGCTGATCGAGGAACTGGCGGGCGTAGGCTGAGAGGGATTCGACGTACCGGCGCTGTCCTTCAGCGTAAATCGTGTCGAAAGCCAGTGAAGACTTACCTGACCCGGAGAGCCCGGTAATTACGGTAAAACGATCGCGAGGGATGTCAACGCTGATGTTTTTGAGGTTGTGTTGCCGCGCCCCTCTTACACTGATGCGATCAATGGCCATGTGAAAATCAATCATTCTAGCGGACTGATTTTCAACGGGCAAGCGCCGCGGATCTTCGCGGATAAACGCGAATCTGCGTCAATCCGCGTATATCCGTGGCTAAAAGTTGAATCTCATCCCGAGTTCGAAGCGGCGCGGTGGTTGTGCAGACGTGGCCTGGCCGAAGAACGGCGAAGTTTGTACTCCGGAAAAGACGCCGAGGTTCGCATGGTTCAGCAGATTGAAAGCCTGTGCGTAAAGCTCGAAGCGATACTTCTTCGTGCCCGGCATCGACATCGAAGGCGGCGCGGCGCCGTCACCGCCGCCGATACGCACCATCCGCACTTGTGTCTGATTAGTCTGCTGTTGCTCCGGTCCAAAGTCTCTGCCCCAGCTAAAACGCGAACCGATTTCCCAGCGCGGAGCGCCGCGGGCGCTGTTGCGTCCAACGCCGAACGGCCGATCGTTGATGACAGTGTCACCATTGTCGTCGAACCCTGTAGTGATGTTGTAAGGCAACGCGGAAGTGGCTTGAAAGATCGTCGAGATGTTGAATCCCATGGGCAGTCGCTTGCTGATGAAGCCGGAGATCAGGTGACGCATGTCGTTAGCCGCTGGACCACGATCCGCGCGCAGATTGAAGTTGTTCGACGGCAGGCTAAACGGGCTGTCAGCCTCGTTTGTATTCTTCATCAACAGGTAATTGATGTTCCAGAATAAACCCTGGACAAACCTCGCCGGCCCGATCCCGACCATCAACCGGTGACTCGATTGATAAGCGGAAGATTCGATGTTTGTGATGTTGCCAACCGTAGGATCCGGCCGGCCGAAGCCCGGAACAGGCGCATTGAGATTACGGCCGTGCAGCAGGTGCACGCCGCGTTGATACTGGTAATTCGTCGTCAAGCGAAACAGCTTGAACGGATTCGTCTCGACACCAATTGACGACTGTATGACGTACGGGATCTGAAGATTCGGGTCGGTTTGAATGCGACTGGGCGGCAGAATCGTCTGCATGCCGCCGCTCAACGGATTCGGAAAACCCGGATTCGTGATGACGCGATCACGCTGGCGCTGACCATCGACTCGCAACGTCTGTTCGTAAGTTTGCGCGGCGAACCAGTCGTAAAAAATTCCTGCGCCGCCGCGAAAAGTGATCGAGCCGCTCTTGAGTGGCGACCACGCGAATCCGAAACGTGGCGCAACGTTGAATTTTCCCGGCACGTGATTCTGAAACTCGTGACGCACCCCGTAGCTGAGCGTCAGATTCTTGCGCACGCGATAATCGTCCTGAACGTACCAACCAAACTGGTATTGACGATAATCAACCGCAGGATCACCAATCCGTTGCGTAAACTGCGTTGGCAGTCCCGCTTCGAATGCTTCGAGATCTGCGAACTGGAAAGTGCCAAACGCGTTGTTTGAATCGTCACTGCGATAACCGCCGGCTTCGAGTTGCACACCGAAACGAACGCCGTGTTTTTCGAGTGCGTAATCGACGTTGTCTGCCACTTCGAAGTCTAACTGCCGTCGACCGCCACCTCTTTGCGCGCTGCCGTCGTTGAACGCACCCGGCACCAGGATCGTCTGGCCCAACGTCACTGAGCGCGCCTCACTCTGAATCCAGCGCGCCTGCAATCTCACTTCGTTGAAAAACTTCTTGCCGAAGACTCCCGAGTCTGCGAAGCGCGTGATGTACTCGGTCTGCTCCTGCGAGAAACCTCGCGACGCCAGATCGAAATCTCCAACGCCGAGATTGTGTTGCACTCCCGCGTTGCGTTGAAACTGGAATCGCGCTGTGTGTGTTTTTGTCAGCACGTGTTCGATGCGCGCGTCGAGATTCATCCGTCTTGAAGGACGATATGCGAGATCGGAAAACGTTCCCGATGGCGTAGTGGCGAAGATTGGCCGCGCGTCGAAAAACAGCGAGCCATCTGCGTTCAGGAAAAGCGAAGTCCGGTTTTTCCAGATTGGACCATCGAGTGAAAGCCCGAACCGGCGTTGTTGTTCCGGACCACGAAACGGTGCGAACACCTGGCGGCCGTTCAGCGACTCGTCGCGAAAGCCAAAGTTGAACGAACCATGCCAGGCGTTCACCCCGGGCTTGGTAGTGACATCAACATGTCCAAACCCTGCATCGTGATTCTCAGCCGCATACGGATTCATGCGAAAACGAATCTCGCGAATCTGTGATTTAGGCGGAAGTTTGCCGCCGCGAAATCCGTTGACGCGAATCTGCGCGCCTGGGCCGGCAAGCTGGTTGATCGCGTTCTCGAGCTCGTCCGGATCGTCCGGAAGCTGAGCGATCTGTTCCGCTGTCAGAACGTTTGAAAACGCCGGACCATTCGGATCCGTGTTTCGCACCTGTGCTTCGTCTGCCACGTCGACGTCAACTTTGATGACGTCGATCTCGAGCGTCACTTCGCGTCGATGTGGACCAGCCGAAAGATCCAGCTCTTCACTGTCGTGAGGTTTGAAACCCGGAGCTTCGATGTGGAGCTTGTAACTGCCAACGGGAACTTTGTTGAACCGCGCTTCGCCTCGTTGATTCGTCGAGCTGAGCGATTGCGATTTCCCGTTTTTCAGCAACTGCACGTGGGCCTTGTTGATCAAAGCGCCCGACGGATCTTTCACGATCACTTCGAGGCTCGCATTTCCCGGCCCGTTTTGTGCGAGACAGGGTAGCGCCGCAAGCAGGAGGGCGATAAGCACACTTATCGCCCGAGATTGGAGAGACTCAAATCGCATCTTGCAGCTCCTTCAGTTTTTCTCGAACCGGCCGGCCTTGAATTGCGGATTCAACTGGTACTTCGAAATCTCAAACTCTTCCGAGACTTCGCTCTCAGTGAGAAACGTCAACTTGTGCGGAAGCATCACGCCGCCGACCTTCTTGTGGTCGGTGAGTCGAATGTAATGTTCGACTTCTTCGGGAGTCGCCGGTCCTTCAGCCTCCATTTTCTTCTGAGCTTCATCGCGCGCTTTCTTGATCTCTTCGGGGTTTCTCGGGCCACCTCCCTGGCGAGTCATCGTCATGACGCGTGGCTTTGGACCACGATAGCTGAGCAGCAACGGCAAATGACTTTTCTTATCGAAAAAGATGCGCACTGAGAAGTTGTCAGGCGCCGTGACGTCGATCACGTCGGCCTGTGCGTCTTCAACTTCCGACTCACCGGCATAATTATATTCAACGGCGAGCGAAGGCGGCGGCGTCACGATCGTTGCGAGCAGGTAACGGGAAAACTCGGCGCTGAACGCGCGGCGAAGTCCCTCCTCGATCTGCTCGGGCGAGGCCTGCTGGCCACCGGGACCAACCATTCGAAAAACCATTCCGCCACCGCCGCTGTTAGCGTTCCACGCACGTTCGCCATTCAGAACGCGCGTATTGATCATCGCGATGCTGTGTCCGCCCATATTCGTCGCATCTTCAACCAGATACTTGTTTGGGAGCAGAATGCTGATCTCACGATCGCCGGCCATCTGCCGGTCGCCGAATGAGCGTCGATACTGGCCGTTGATCTGAAGTCCCTGGATCTTTTGCAACTGTTCTGCGCCGCCTAGTGCTTCGCGAGCTTGTTTCAGGATTTCATCGGCGCGAGAGTCGGCGAAAGCCGTGGGTGATGTACAGAAAACAATTAGGGCGAGTAGGGGTAGAAGTTTTCTCATGTTGAGTATTCACATGGGGCATAAGAAAAGTTCCAACTTGATGCGGGAGAATTTTTTTGGACAGGATTACAGGATTTGGAGGATTTGCACGATTAAGAGGATAAGCCATAAAGTAGGCGTGTGAATCTTCCCAATGGGTTAACTCTCCTGCGCATCTTCATCGTGCCGCTGCTCGTGGTCGTGCTGCTGACGCCGTATTCTGAGGAGTGGTTTGGCGTGCCGAGACACCTGCTTGGCGTGGTGATGTTTCTGGGAGCGGCGCTCACGGATTTTCTCGACGGGCATATCGCGCGCAGCCGCAAACAAGTGACGCGTCTGGGCCAGTTGCTCGATCCGATCGCTGATAAGTTACTTATCTCCGCCGCGTTGATTTCACTGGTGGAGAATCAGCTCGCGCCGGCGTGGGCCGTCGTGATCATCATCGGGCGTGAGTTTGCGGTGACTGGATTGCGATCGATCGCGGCTGTTGAAGGCGTGGTGATTTCGGCGTCGAAGATGGGGAAGTTTAAAATGCTCGCCCAAGTGGTTACGGTGGCGCTGCTGATCGGATCTAGCGTCGGTGGAAAGCCGCCCGTAGCAAACTTCGGCAAGCCGTTTCCGGCGATCGAGTTCTGGTCGGTACCTGAACTGCGCACTGCCTGGCAGCATTTAGTTGCGGGTGGTCCAACCACGGGTAACGATTGGCAGGTGCTTCTCTACACCGCGGGCAGAGCGATGCTCTGGCTCGTCGTGATCTCTGCGGTTACGTCGATGTACGGGTATTTCAGTTCGTTCTACCGCGCAGTCGTGACCAGCCGCACCCAGTCTGTTGGTGTAAAGCTGGCCACGGATTACACGGAAACACACAGATAGATTTACTGGATCTCGACCCAGTCGCCCGTGTGCACTTCGCTCGTCACGCGCGTGATGATCGCGGTCGCCGTCCTGTACTGAACGTCGATAATCACCATCTCACCCACGATCTTTCGCGGCATTAGCGGCCGATTCCTTTTCACTTCACGCGACGTTATCGGGCGATATCGATAGCGGCCATCTGCGTCCACGAACGCAGTCTCGTCTTTTGCTCGTGATGCCTGGTTCCCTATGCCGCCGCCACGAAAACGATCGCTTTGAAAACCGGTTGCGCGATTGCGAGCCATCTCTTCGTTGTCGACTCGAGTGATGTTGCCGGTGCCGAGTGGACGAAAGATCGTCAGGTAGTCGCCGGCCTTTACCTGATCCTCGGCGCCGAGATCGATGTAGACGATGTCGCTGCGCGTGACCATCTCCCGGCTGTCTTTCGCCATCATAAGCCTGCCGGTTTGTTTACCGCTCGGCTCGGCGAAGCGATCAACCTTTTCATAAGAACGCTCGACTGGAGACACGCGATCGGGAATCGGCGCAAGCAGGTCGCCAAGCAGCATCGAGTCGCACGAGAAGGTGATCTGCGCTGCTGCGGTGTTTTGCCAGACCTTGAAAATCTGAAGTTGGCCAACATCCTGGATGTAGGTCCCGACAAACCCGAGCTTTTGTTTGTGAACGCCCTTCACGTCCCCGCGCGGGCGGATGACCTGGAAGTTCTGACCTTCTTTAATGCCCTGCTGCGCGCCCTGATTTATGTAGACGACGTCGCCGTCGGCGAACGTCCGCTGTTCCTGTTCTTCTTCGGCGCCGACGATCTCGGGCATTTCCGGAAGTCGTTGATGGCGAATGTAACCGGCGCAGTAGAGGCTGCTTCTCCCTGCAACGTGCTGTGGCTGCTGAGCGGTTGGCAGAATCACAGTGGGAGTGGGAGTTGGCGTTTGGGCACTGGCCGCGAAGGGAAGCGCGAGCAGGCAGGGCAGCGAAAGCAGTGCTTTAAAGAATCGAAACCGAGGCATGTTCTAGTCTCCTTTTGATGTCCTTATATTAATGAGATAGGGCGAAGTGACGCAGGTGAGGTCTACTCATCCTACTTCGCTGCATGAATTCAGGTCAATTTAATTATTTTGCATCGTTGAATTGCTGAGTATCTTCGGCGGTTATCTACAACTCCCGCTGCGACTTGCCTTTTTGAAATGCGCTTGGTAGTATCCGCATTTTGTCGGAATGCGCTATTTGCACTCTATAGCGGCCGGCGTAGCTCAGTTGGTAGAGCATCTGATTTGTAATCAGAGGGTCGGGGGTTCAAGTCCCTTCGCCGGCTCCACGGCATACTTACAAGATGCAGGGGTGGTCGAGTGGTTAATGGCACCGGGCTGTAAACCCGGCGGGCTCACGCCCTACG
>DASUPZ010000498.1:0-11322 GCA_036280855.1 Pyrinomonadaceae bacterium
CAGCGTTGCGCGCGGCGCAGATCGAGATGCTGCGCACGAGGCAATGGCAGTCGCCGTATTTCTGGGCGGCGTTCGTGATGCAGGGCGAATGGCGACATGATTTACAAGATGGTCAGGATTGACATGTAATCCTGTGAATCCTGCAAATCTTGTTAATCCTGTCAAAGGTTTGAGGAGGAGTTATGAGAATCATAGTATCTTGCGTGGCGTTAGCATTGGTCGCCGGCATCATGGCGCAAACGCCGGACGATGCAACGCGAAAACTCTGGGACACGGCGTTCATCGCATCTTCCACGAAGAAGAAAACCTCGCACAAACGTCGTTCTGCCTATCGCGTCGCCACACCTAACGTCCCGGTCGATAACGTCGTGCCGGATACCGTTGTCGGCGTCACGATCTGGCGTCTTCGCCCCGCAACGCGCTCCGATTCAGGCGAACGCCTCATTGTCCACGACGACAGTTCGTCGCAGGAGTGGCTCCCCGAGCGAATCTCTCCAAACACACGACTCGCCCCCGGCGATCGGCTTCGCATCAGCGTGGAAGCTGCGCGGACAGGCTATCTCTACGTCATCGATCGCGAACAGTACGCCGATGGCACTCTCGGCGATCCGTATCTCATCTTTCCCACAACGCGAACGTTGAGTGGCGACAATAAAGTCGCCATCGGAAAGCTCGCAGAAATTCCGGCACTCGACGACGCTCCACCATTCTTCACGATCAGGAAGAGCCGTCCGGATCACGTAGCTGAAGTGATGAGTGTGCTGGTAACTCCCGAGCCCCTCGAAGGTTTGCAGATAACCGAAAAGGCGCAGAAGCTGACGAACGAGCAGGTGGCGAGCTGGGAAAAACAATGGAGCACGAGCGTCGGACGTTTGGAGATGTCTACGACAGGCCAGGCATGGACCAAAGCCGAAAAGGATTCAGCTACGAGGGCGCTGACCGCAAACGCCCCCGCACCGCAACTCCTTTTCTACCGCCCGAGCGTCAAACCAACCGAACCCATGCTCGTAAAACTGCGCTTGCAGTATCGCCGATAATCGGGTTTTAAAAGATCCCGTCATCCGCGGCTAATTATCGTAGAAGCGCCAATTAGTCACGAAGTCGCGCGTGAGTTTCTGGTTCGTAATCGCAGCGCGCAACATCTCGATCGGAATCCGGTTCTCTTTCAGTAGTGCATCGTTGTAGGCCTTCACCGTCATCTTCCCGGATTTCACCAGCTCTTTGTGCATCGCGTATTGCTGGAGCCCACCAATCAAATACGCGATCTGGTAAAGTGGTCCATAACTGCCGTCGAACGAACGCCGCACTTCAGCGGTCGCGTTATCGCGTTCGTGTCCCACTTTGTTAACCAGCAGATCGATGCACTGTTGCGGCGTCATCTTCTCGAGATGGAAGTTCAAAGAGAAGATGATGCGCGCGCAGCGGTGCATGCGCCAGAAAAGCATTCCGATGCGATTCTCCGGTGATTTCGCGAAGTTCAAGTCCCACAGCAGCAATTCCCAGTAAAGCGCGTTCCCCTCGGTCCAGAATGGCGTGCCAAACACGCCGCGATACGGCTTGTGACGCGCAGCCATGAAGCCCTGGAGATGATGACCGGGGATGAGCTCGTGATGGACAGTTGCGCGCGAGAAGTGAATGTTGTTTCCGCGCATGCTCATCATCTTTTGCTCGTGGGCCATCGTGTTGGTCGGGAACGAGACCTGGATCACTTCGCCGCCGAGGAAGAACGGGCTGATAAGCTGTCGCTCCGGACTCAGCATCTCCATGCGCCAGCTCTCGCGCGCGAGTTCGGGCACTGTAACGAGATTGTTGTCTTCGACAAACTTGATCGCTTCGAGTGCGAGGTCGCGGATCATCTCGGGCTGTTTGCCGGGTTCAACGTAAAGATTCTTGACGTGTTCGAGCGCCTTGTGCCAGTCGTCGCCGTAACCAAGCTCACGCGACGCCTTCTTCATCTCGTTCTCACACCACGCCATCTCCTTCTCGCCAATGGCGATCAACTCTTCAGGTGTGTAGGGAATCATTTCCGAGCGGAGTTCGCTGAGTAGTGCTTCGCGACCGATCGGATCGCCGACGATGTCGCTCGCGTCGCCCGCGCGTGCGTTACTCGGCGGTCGTTGGAATCCCTGGCCGCCTGGTCCACCACCGCCTGGTCCTCCTCCGCCCGGGCCGCCACCACCGCGATTTGGTCCCGTCTGAGTCTGGCTGCCTTCCGTGCGGATACCGACGACTCGCTCAGTCAGGAAACCGGCGTAACCGGTCATTGCCTGTTCAAGCGAACGGTATGGTTCTTCGTTCCACCACGTAAACACGGGATCGTAACCGTTATAGAACGTGTACCAGTTGCGAAGATTGTTGCGCAGTCCGTTGATGGCAGCTACCGCGCGGTTTGCGACGGTCTTCTTCACGCGTAACGGTTCGGCGGCGACGCTTGTGTCGCCTCCACGCTCGGGTCGCAAGCCGAGCTCGATCGCCCGGCGACGTTCGTCAACCTGTTTCCTCAGCTCCGTCAGGGTTGCCGCCGCTTTCGCTGAGTTGATCGGCTCCATGCGACGCCGTGCTTCCTCGAGCTCGATGATTTTGCCCGCGAAGGGAACCAACGGCTCGATCTCCTTGATTTGTCGCGACTGGATCTCGAGTTGTCGCAGTTCATATTCGAGATGGTTTTTGAAAAGTATGTAGTCGACTTTACCGTCCTGGCTCATCCCGTCGAAGTTGAGGTTTTGCAGCGAGGTGAACCACTCGTGGTAGAACTTTCTGAACCGCTCGCGGCGCCCTGGCGACACAGCGACCGGATACGAGCGTGCGAGACTGCCGCGATCCACGGTGTAACGCTCGATGTGGCTGCGCATCTCGTTGGGGGGCGGAGTTCTGGCGCCGTTTTGTGCTGTGATGTTGATGGAGAAGCAGACTAATAGCGCAAGGGTAGTCAGGGTTCGGGTTCGCATGTGGCGGATAATGCCACAGATTACACGGATTTTCACCAGATTCTGTAAGGTCCGGAGTTCAACGTTCAGAGTTCAACCTTTAGGTTGTTACCTTCCCAATCACGCAACCTGAAGGTTGAACTCTGAACGGCGCTTTGTTAGAATCCGGCGTCGTTTCTAACTTTTGGTAGGAGCTCCGGAAGACCTTCGCATGAATCGAACATTCACTCGATTCTCAACTTTTTGATTGCCGACCCGCACCACG
Organism: Pyrinomonadaceae bacterium; assembly: GCA_036280855.1. Lineage (GTDB taxonomy): Bacteria > Acidobacteriota > Blastocatellia > Pyrinomonadales > Pyrinomonadaceae > PSRF01. The sequence goes on from DASUPZ010000498.1 coordinate 3,193, forward strand.
CGGGCGCGCGGCGAAGGCGCTCCTATCGAATCCGATCGACTGAAGTAAACAATTTAGTGAATCGTAAATCGTAGGGAATAGTCTTCGGCCTTGGGACCAGGGGTCTTTGCTGGTCCGTGCGTCTTCGTTTTTGGGCGGCTGGAGACATGGAAATGAGCGAGATTAACGTACAACTGAAGAACGGCGAACCCGTCCCGGTGCCCGATTCCGCCACGGTCGCTGAAGCCCTGAAGAAACTGGATCGCGATGTGGCGAAACAGGCGCTCGCCGCAAAAGTCGGTGGCCGTGAGGTGGATCTCACCGCGCCACTCGATACGCTGCGTGAGAACGGCGATGCTGTCCAGATCGAACCGATCGTGCCGCAAACGCGCGACGGTCTCGAAGTGCTGCGTCACTCGACCGCGCACCTGCTGGCCGCGGCTGTCCTCGATCTGTTTCCCGGAACCAAGCTCGGCATCGGACCAGCCCTCCTCGACGATCCGCGTTACGGCTTCTTCTACGACGTGATCACGCCAAAACCTTTGACGGAAGCGGATCTGTCGGCGATCGAAAAGCGGATGAAGCAGATCGCGAGTAAGAACCTCCTTTATCGGCGCGAGGAGATTCCCAAGCACGAAGCGCTTCGCGTGTTTGGCGAACGCGACGAGCCGTTGAAGTGTGAACTGATTGACGAAAAGGCCGGCGACTTCGTGAGCGTCTATTACATCGAGGGCTCGCCGTTCATCGATTTCTGTCTTGGTCCACACGTCCCCAACACGAACAAGCTCCGCGCATTCAAACTGCTGTCACTCGCCGGTGCTTACTGGAAGGGCGACGCGTCGCAACCGCAGATGCAGCGCATCTACGGCACGGCTTTCTTCAGCCAGGAGGAACTCGACGCGTGGCTAAAGCAACGTGAAGAGGCCGAGAAGCGTGATCATCGCCGTTTGGGACGCGAGCTCGACTTGTTTTCGATCCAGGAAGAGTATGGGCAGGGCCTGATCTTCTGGCATCCGAAAGGCGGCGCGATTCGCAAGGAGATGGAAGACTACCTGCGCGCGGAGCTCTTGCGCCGCGGTTACGGTCTCGTCTTCACGCCGCACATTGCCAAACGCGAACTGTGGCACACGAGCGGGCACGAAGTAAATTACGCCGACTCGATGTTCTCGCCGATGGAGTTCGAGGAGCAGGAGTTTCGCATCAAGCCGATGAATTGCCCGTTTCACATCGGGATTTACAAGTCGGCCCAACGCTCATATCGCGATCTTCCGATTCGCTATGCGGAACTCGGTACGTGCTACCGGGCGGAGCTTTCGGGCACGCTACACGGTCTGACGCGCGTGCGCGGATTCACGCAGGACGACGCACACCTCTTCTGCACGCCCGAGAATGTGCGCTCGGAAATCGTCGGCTGTATAGATTTCGCTTTTGATGTCTATGAAGCGTTTGGCTTTGCGGACTTCAAAGTCGAGCTTTCAGTCAGGGGCAATGATCCAAACGCACATTACCTTGGTTCAGACGGAGACTGGGAAAACGCCGAGTCGGCACTCGTCGATGCGTTGAATGCGCGTGGGATCCCGTACACGCGTGTCGAGGGCGAAGCGGTTTTTTATGGTCCGAAGATCGACATTCGAGTCGAAGACGCGATCGGCCGTACGTGGCAGTTGACGACGGTCCAGTTTGACTTTAATTTGCCGCAGCGTTTTCAGCTCGAGTACATCGGCGAAGACAACAAGCCACACCAGCCGGTGATGATTCATCGCGCGTTGTTTGGCTCGGTGGAACGTTTCTTTGGCGTGCTGATCGAGCACTACGCCGGCGCGTTTCCCCTCTGGCTGGCGCCGGTGCAAATTGCGGTGTTGCCGATCACGGATCGGGTCAATGAATATGCGGATGCGCTCGCGCGCGAGCTTCGCGCCGAAGGCTTCCGTGTCGAGGCAAACCTGCGTAGCGAAAAAATAGGCGCTAAGATTCGCGATGCGCAGTTACAGAAGGTGCCGTTTATGCTCGTGCTCGGCGATCGCGAGATGGAGCAGGGGACGGTAGCAGTGCGAGAACGTGCGAAGGGTGACATCGGCGTGATGTCGATCGCTGAGTTCAAGCAGATGGCGCGCACGTTGGTTGAAACGCGCGCTTTGACTAATAACTAGTCGAGAGAATAGGTCTTATGAGTCTTATAGGACGTATAAGACCTATACTCAAAACTAAAACCTAGGAGGTGCAGAATAGCTACAGGCTTTCGAGGTCGCGGTCAGCGTCCTGACAACCGGCGTGTGCCGCCGGTTCGTGTTAACGAAAGAATTCGCGTGCCTGAGGTGCGCGTGATTGGTGAAGAAGGAGAGCAGCTCGGCGTGATGGACGTGCGCGACGCTGTTCGCGCCGCACGGGAGAAAGGGTTGGACCTCGTCGAGGTCGCCCCCAACGCCGATCCGCCTGTTTGCCGGATCATCGACTTCGGAAAGTATCAGTACGAAGCGAAGAAGAAGGCGAACGAGGCCAAGAAGAAACAGGCGACTATCACGGTCAAGGAAGTGAAATTCAGGCCGGGGACGGACGACCACGACTACGATTACCGGATGAAGCATGCGCGAGAGTGGCTACAGGAAGGCGACAAAGTCAAAGCCACCATCTTCTTCCGCGGCCGCGAGATGACCCATCGTGAATTGGGTGCGCGGATTTTGGACAAGCTGGAAAAAGATCTCGTGGATGTTGGTGAAGTTGAAGCGCGGCCGAGGATGGAAGGGAACCAGATGTTCATCATCTTCGGGCCGAAGAGACATAAAGGCGGCGGCGGGAAGCCGGAAGCTCCCGCGCCCCCGCCCCCGCAGAATCAATAGAAGGGAATTACAAAATGCCAAAACTTAAAACGCACAAAGGTGCAGCCAAGCGCGTGCGTCTGACTGCCACCGGGAAGATCAAGCGTGGCCATTCACATGCGCGCCACATTCTGACGAAGAAGACTAATAAGAGAAAACGTCATCTTGATATCGACGTGCTCGTTGCCAAGGCAGACCACGATCGCGTGATGTCGATGCTGCCGTACGGCAGAGATTAATTAATCGTCGAAGCTTTTAATCAAAGGAGGTTTCATATATGCCGAGAGCAAAACGTGGCAACAAGCGTCTCGAACGGCGCAAGAAGATATTAAAACTGGCTAAAGGCTATCGTGGCACGAAGTCGAAGCTGTACCGGTCTGCGAAGGAATCAGTCGAGCGCGGGTTGAATTTTGCCTACACCGGACGGAAGTTGAAGAAACGCGATTTCCGCAGCTTGTGGATCGTCCGTATCGGAGCGGCGGCACGCCTGAATGGTTTGAACTATTCGCAACTCATGCACGGTTTGAAGCTCGCCAATATCGAGCTCGATCGAAAAGTGCTCGCCGATCTCGCGGTCCATCAGCCTGAGTCGTTTGCAGCCGTTGTGGCGCAGGCGAAGGACGCTATCGAAAGCGAACAACGAAACAAGGCGGCTTAGTCTTTCGAAAGGATAGACAATGAAATACAAAGTTAGCTTACTGGCACTCACGTTCCTCCTCGGCAGCATCGTTGCCTTTGCGCAGACGACCACGCCTCCGGATGTCTCGGGTAGATACGAGGGTATGGTGACAAGGCCGGGAGCCACTGCCCCGGAAAAAGTCGCGCTCGAACTGAAAAGCGAAGCCGGGAAAATCTCCGGCCGCGCAATTCATGGCGATAAAAGCGTCGAGAGCACTCAAGCGAAGTTTGAAAACGGGACGCTCACGCTCGACTTCGGCGACAATCACAAGTTTGTCGGTAAGTTTGACGGCGACAAGCTTATTGGCGAAGCCATCGATGGAACAACGAAAATCCCGCTTGAGCTGAAAAAGGTTATGGCTCCTGCTGGTGCTGCTGCTCCCTCGACTCCTGCTGCTGCGCCGGCTGCTGCCGTTAATTTGAACGGCCAGTGGGACGCGGTTGCGGATGCGAATGGACAGCCGTTTCCGTTCCTGCTTACGTTGAAAGTCGACGGCGAGAACGTTACCGGTAACAGCAGCTCCCAGCTTGGTGAGGCGCCCATTAAAACGGGCAAATGGAAAGACGGGCGTTTGTCGATTGAGGTTGAGGGCGGCCAGGGCACCATCGTCATGAGCGCGACTGTTATCGAGGGAAAGCTTTCGGGCGAGTTTGATTTCGCCGGGCAGTTGTCAGGTAAGTGGGTCGCTGTTAAGAAGAACTAGAAATCCAGTTAATCCTGAAAAATCCTGTAATCCTGTGAAATGACTGATCAATCACCTCAGGCTCAGGTGGAACTAATCAGCAAAGCGTTCGAGCATGACTTCGAACGCTTTGCTTCTTTTATCAATGATCCATCAACGCTTGGGCTCGAACAAGCACAGGCCGAACAACGTGCACTCGTTGAGGTAAGGACTCGCCATCTCGGTAAAAAGAGCGCGCTTGCGGCCGCCAGAAAACTAATTGGTCGTGTTGCGCCAGAGGAACGTGCTGGCTTCGGTCAAAAGGTCCAGGCGATTGAAGAGCGGTTCGACATGCTGCTCCACGAAGCGGAGCGCAGTTTACTTGAGTACATCGAAGCGCAGCGCACGGTTCGCGAGAGCATCGATGTCACGATCCCCGGTCGTCGCCCGCGCTCGGGTCATCGCCATCCGATCACTCTGCTGCGCGAGCGTTTGGAAGACATTTTCGTCGCGCTCGGTTATGCGATTGAAGACGATCGCGAGATCGAAACCGACTTCTACAACTTTGACGCCCTCAACATCCCTCTGAATCACCCGGCGCGTGCGTGGCAGGACACCTTCTACACGACCGACGGTTTCGCGCTTCGTTCGCAAACGTCGACTGTCCAGATACATGCGATGCAGCGTCGCGGCGTGCCAGTGCGCATGATTGCGCCGGGCCGCGTATTTCGACGCGACACTCCCGATCCGACGCACAATCCGATGTTCTACCAGGTTGAAGGACTCTGCGTCGATCGCGGCATAACGATGGCCCATCTGAAGGGAACGGTGGCGGAGTTTTTGCGCCGCATGTTCGGGCCCGAGACTGTTACCCGTTTTCGGCCATCGTATTTTCCGTTTACCGAGCCGAGCGCTGAGTTTGATTTCAGTTGCTTCAAGTGCAAAGGCGCCGGATGCCGGATTTGTAAAAACTCGGGTTGGATCGAACTCGGCGGGTCCGGGATGGTCCATCCGAACGTCCTGCGTGCTGTTGGCGTCGACCCTCAGGAGTTTTCGGGGTTTGCCTTCGGGCTCGGGATTGACCGCATGTGCGCGTTGATGTACGAGCTCGACGACATACGGCTGCTGTTCGAGAACGACGTGCGGTTCCTTGGAATGTTCGAGTAAAGTCGGATTTACGCGGTAAAACACGGATTCATGTTCATCAGTTACGACTGGCTTCAGGATTTCATTAAGACGAGGCTCGGCTCGGACGAGCTGCGTGAACGGCTGACCATGGTTGGCCTCGCCATTGATGCGGTCGAGACGCATAACGGCGACGCCGTGCTCGACGTCGAAGTGCCGTCGAACCGCCCTGACTGCCTGTCGCACATCGGTATCGCGCGTGAAGTGGCGGTTATCGAAACGGGCGAGCTTCACTCGCCGCCATCCCGGAAGCTAAACACCGAAGGCCGATCCTCGGATCTCACATCGGTGGAAATCGCAGATCCGGACCTGTGTCCGCGGTACGCGGGCCGCCTGATCCGCGGTGTAAAAATCGGCCCATCACCTGACTGGCTCGTGAAGCGGCTCGAGTCTATCGGCCAGCGACCCATCAACAACGTCGCCGATGTCACAAACTACGTGCTGCACGAGCTGGGCCAGCCTTTGCACGCTTTCGATTTTGAAAAACTCGGCGGGCGTCGCATCGTCGTTCGCCGCGCCACATCAGGCGAGAAGCTCACCACGCTCGACGGTATCGAACGAACTCTTTCCGCCGACGTGCTCGTCATCGCAGACGCTGAAAAACCCGTGGCCCTGGCCGGAATCATGGGCGGCGAAGATTCTGAGATTTCAACCGCTACAAAAGACGTGCTGATCGAGAGTGCTTACTTCAACCCACACTCCGTCCGGCAAACCGCGCGTCAACTCGGCATGGACACCGAAGCGTCACGCAGGTTCGAACGCGGTGCAGATCCGGAGGGCGTGCTGCGCGCGCAGCAACGTTGCGTCGAGCTGATCTGCGAACTTGCAGGAGGTGTTGCAACTGAAGACGCAATCGACGTCTACCCGCAGCCATTCGAACAGCGCGTAGTGAGTTTCCATCCGGATCGTGTTCAAGGTCTCACATCACTGTCAGTCGAGTCAGACGAGATAATGCGAATACTCACAGGCCTTGGGTTCGAGCGCGCGGGTGAATCAGAAGGGCGCATGAGTTTCAAAGTTCCGTCATGGCGCATCGACGTCGAACAGGAAGAAGATCTCGTCGAGGAAGTCGCGCGTCACACCGGTTACGAGAAGATCAGATCCGAACTGCCGCCGTCGAACATGTCGGGCGAGTACCAGCCGAGCGAGATGAAGCAACGTTCCCTGCGACGCGCGTTGAATGCTTTCGGCTTTCACGAGGCGATCAATTTCAGTTTCATCCCGCAGGAGTCGCGCTTCGATCTGATCCCTTCGATCGCCGGAAAAGGCGATAGTCAGAAACAACTCGCTAATCCAATCATCGAAGACGCTGCGTGGATGCGTTCGACTCTTCTGCCCGGCTTGCTCGCGTCTTTGCGACACAACTTCAACCACGGCATTCGTGACGTGCGTTTGTTCGAAATCGGGCGGATTTTCTCAGGTTCCGAGCCTAAGGAACTGCCGGAGGAACCGTTGGCGCTCGGCATGATTGCGACTGGCGGCGCCCTCGAAGAGAACCGTGCACAAGCGGAACGCGAACTCGATTTCTACGATCTTAAAGGCGCACTTGAAGCCGCGGTCGATTGGATGAACTTGAGTCCACTTCGATTCGCGCAAGCCGGTGCGCGACATCTGCGCGCAGGCCAGGCCGCCGGTATTCAACTCGGCGACGGAACTGCAATCGGCACGATCGGCAGGTTGACTGAGAACATCGCCGCGTCGTACAAGTTTCGTCAGCCTGTTTATGTGTTGGAGTTGGACCTCACGGCTCTCCTGAATAGTCAGGCAAAAGGAATTCAGTATTCGCCCTTGCCGCGATACCCATCCGTGGTGCGCGATCTCTCTCTGCTCGTGAACCGCAACGTCGCGCTCGAAGAGATCTTCAACGCCGTAAACGATCAGCGTGTGGCAGATTGTCGCAGCGTCAAATTGATCGGCACTTTCGAAGGTGGGAACATTGCCCCGTCGAAACGTTCTGTGACGCTTCGACTCGAGTATCGCTCTGACGAACGCACGTTGCGCGATGAAGAAGTTGAAGAGCGTCACTCACGTTTGACTTCGTCACTACTCGAAACATTCGCAGCCGAACAGCGCTGAAGGAAAATAAATCGCGCATCATGTCAGAATGAGTCTTGCGCTCTCACGCGTGAAGGCGGATAATCGCTGTCGATTTTCAGTTCAGCAAACGTCGGGAGACAAATGATGGTAGGTCTGTCAGGCTTGGAAAAATTTTCTCACTTGGAAGATAAGATCTATCGGACCATCGAACTCACCAAAACGCTGCGCCAGGAAAAAGAGAATTTGGAGAAGGAGCTTGCGCTCATGCATCGTGACATGGGCAGCGTCCTCAACGAAAAAGAGCGACTCGAGAGCCAGGTCGAGAAGCTGCTCGCCGAACGTGAAACCATTCGCATGAAAGTCGAAGCTATGCTTGACGCCGTGGCCGCTCTCGATCCTGAGATGGTAGAGGAGTTCAAATGAGCTCCTCCGGAATCGGTCGAATGATCAATAAAGGCAGTATGGAACCAGGTACCAGCAGCAGTCCTACTATTCGCGTCGAGATCTACAATCAGACGTACAACATTCGATCTGACGGCGATACGGAATACATCATTCAGCTCGCAGAATTCGTCGACAGCAGGATGAGAGAGATCTCCTCGGGCACACTCACAGTCGATTCGCTGAAAGTCGCAATACTCGCTGCGCTGCACATCGCAGACGAACTCCACCGGCTCAAGAACATGCACGAACAGGCCGACGCGCAACTCGGAGCGCGCAGCGCCGAGTGTGCAGAAATGCTCGATCGGCTGTTGAAAGTCAGAAACACTCTC
>DASUPZ010000499.1:0-7006 GCA_036280855.1 Pyrinomonadaceae bacterium
GAAGGAGATTCAGGATGAAAAACATGCGGGTTTTATTGCTTGCGATGGTCGCATTACTCTGCGCGGTCCAGGTGGCGGTGGCCCAAACTGCCGCGCACTGGCCGCAGTGGCGTGGACCAAACCGTGACGGCATCTCGAAAGAAACGGGACTGCTGAAACAGTGGCCCACCGACGGTCCTCCACTCGTTTGGAAAGCAACGGGCGCGGGAGAAGGTTATTCCTCTTTCTCCATCTCAAATGGACGCCTGTACACGATGGGCCTGCGTGGCGATCGCGAGTTTGTCATCGCGTTTGACGTCGCTACGGGGAAAGAAGCATGGGCCACGCCGCACGGTGGTAAATTTGAGAACGATCGCGGTGATGGACCACGCGGCACACCGACCGTCGACGGCAATCGTGTGTATGCGCTCGGCGGCAACGGCGATCTTTCAGCTTTCGACGCGCGCAGCGGCAAGATCGTCTGGACCAAGAACGTGTTGAGTGAGTTTGGTGGATCAAACATCACCTGGGGTATCAGCGAGTCGCCTCTCGTGCTCGGCAACAAGGTGCTGGTGAATGCCGGTGGTCAAGGCGCGTCGATTGTGGCGCTGAATAAAACGGACGGTTCCGTGATCTGGAAGAGCCAGAGTGACAAAGCGGGCTATTCCTCGGCGATACCGGTCGAGATCAATGGCGGCACACAGGTTGTCTTCTTCACTGGTCAACGTGCAGTGGGGCTCGATGCCAAGGACGGACGTTTGTTGTGGGAGTATTCGAAGCCGTCCAACAGGGTCGCCAATGTCGCGACGCCGATCGTGCGCGCGAACCGGGTGTTTATTTCGTCAGACTACGGCACGGGTAGCGGTGTTGTTGAAATCAAGCCGGACAACAAGGCCGAAGAGATCTACTTCACCAAGGAGATGCGCAATCATCACAGCAGTTCAGTGTTGATTGGAGATCACCTGTATGGCTTCTCGAGTGCGATCCTGACGGCGATGAAGTTTGACACGGGCGAAATTGCGTGGCGCGATCGGAGCGTGGGCAAGGGGTCGCTGGTGTATGCCGATGGACATCTCTACTGTTTTAGTGAGGGCGGGGTTGTAGGTCTGGTGGAAGCGACGCCAACGGGCTACAAAGAAAAAGGCCGCTTTCAAATCCAGCACGGTAGGCTGCCGACGTGGGCGCATCCGGTCGTTGCCGGCGGGCGGCTCTACTTGCGAGACCAGGACACGATCTACGCGTACGACGTGCGGGAGAAGAAATAGCCACGGATTTACGCGGATTTCATACACGGATCTGAATAAAATCCCTGTTCAAATCCGTGTTTCGAAATCCGCGTTATCCGCGGCTAATGCTTTTCTGCTTCAGGTAATCGCGGGCTTCGCGTAATTCCGGCAGATTCTCGTCCGCTTGCTTCCACTGTTCGAGCAGGGCGTTATAAGCTGCAGCCGCGCCCGCTTGATCCCCGCTCTGCGCTGCCGCACGCGCTGCGCCGAGCAATGAACGCGCGCGATTCGGCTGTCGCAGCAGCGCGATCTTAAATTGCGCCGCTGCCTCAGCCGGTTTCGCTGCCCGCAGGAGAATCTCACCGAACAGTTCGTGCGTTGGCTTGATTAGATGCGGTGGACCATACGGCGCACTCGTCTCTTCTTCCAACGCCGTCGCTTTCTTCATCAACTCAATCGCCTTCGCATGATCTTTCTTCATCGAAGCACTCAATGCTTCAATCTCGAGTTGCCGGATCATCAGGTTCGACGCGCGACCGGGAGCGCCGGCGCCTGCTGCCTGTAATCCCGCAACGTTCTGATCGACGGCGCCGGAAACACTAACCGCCGCAGCCAAGCCGCGCACAAAAAACGGCAGCGTCAGACTCACCGACGACATGCGTACCGTCGCAGCAGCGCCACCGGCTGGAGCTGGACTATGTCCGCCGTGCCCGCCGTGCATCGTGCTTTGCTCTGATGTCGCCGGCTTCGCTTGCCGTTCAGGGAACAGCTCCGATGCCAGGTTCCACCGTTCAGTTTCAACCACGAACGCCGCGGCCATGTTTGCGTAGTTGTTTTCGTAATACCCAGGCCGCAGTTTGTTGTCGTAAGTCGATTCCGACATCACTTTCTTCATGAGACTGAGCAGTTGCTCGGCCTGGTTGTACCGGCCTTGTTGCAGGTACACATAAAGCAGCCAGTGCAGACTGTGATAATCGCGCACGCTCAACGACAGGTTCTTGCGTTTCATCCACGCATCTGACGACTGCCACGCGGCCTCATTCGACGCCGCAGCTTCGGGCCACATTCCGAGTTGCAGAAAGATGTGCGACGGCATGTGCCGCGCGTGATGTGCTTCGGGAGCGATATCAGCGTATCGACGTGCCGCGGGCAGCGCGAGGATCGCGTGCTCCGGATCGTCGAAAGCGTGAATGATGTAGTGGGCCGCGCCCGGATGATTAGGGTTCTTCTGGTAAACGTCGAGCGCGATCGCTCCGGCCTTCGCCTGCAAGCGATAACTCTTCTCGTCAAAATTCACCATCCCGAGAAGTGAGAGGGAATAGAACGCGGCCGCATCGAGATCGTCGGGATAAGCGCGATAGATCTTCTCCATCGCAGCCGAGTAGGCCGTATCGCGCGCTCGTTTGTCGCCCTCGCTGTAAAGAACTTTGACGGCCGCGAGATAAGCACGCTCGCGGTCCGTCAGCTTCGGTGTCTCCTTGATTTTGGCGAGCACTTCGCGTGCTGCCGCGATGTCCTGTTCGGACCAGAGTGGATGGTTGTGGGCCATCGCTTCGCCCCAGTAGCCCATCGCAAAGTCAGGCTCGACTTTGGTCGACTCGCGGAAAGCCTCTAATGCTTCCTCGTACCAGAACGAATGCAGTGCAGCCAGCCCCCGGAGGAAATGAGCGTGGGCCTTTTCGGATCCGGAGGTTTGAAACGCAACGCGTCCAAGCTGCGACTCCTGTGCATACAGTGTTGGGCCACAGATGACACAGATGAGCAGAACGATTTTACTTTTTACCAATCGCATAAAGATGTCCTGTTGTTCGAATGTAGATCCTGCCGTCGGAGATTGCAGGCGAACTTAGCACGTAATCATTCAGTGGATTTTCAGCCAGCACCTCAAACTTTGGACCAGCAGCAAATACTGACGTGACGCCATCTTCATTCGTAACGTAAATCTTGCCGTCCGCAAGTACCGGCGACGCGCTGTAGGTGCCCGGTTTGAGGCGCTGTTGCCCGTAAACCTCGGTGCCGGTCTTCGCATCGAGACAGAACACGATGCCCTTATCGTTCACCACGTAAAAATATTTTCCATCAGTCACCGGCGTGGGCACGTCCGGCCCATTGGCAGTGGACCACAGGACATGCGACGTCGTGATATCGCCACGGCCGCCCGCTTTAACCGCCAGTAAAGGCTTGATGCGTGTAGGGACGTAGATGATCTCGTTGAAAACTATCGGCGACGCAACGATGCGATAGAAAGGTGCGTTTTGCGGATTGAGGCCATTGGCGCGCCACAGTTCCTTTCCCGTCGCCGGGTCGTGACCCGTTACACAATCGCCACCGGTGATCACGATCTCGGTTGTCTTTCCGTAACGAAGCAGCGCGGGCGTTGTGTACGAATCGGGCGACTCTTGAATCGCGTTTGTCGGGCGGTCGACTTTCCACAAAGTCTTGCCGCTCTTCTTGTCGATGCGCATTACGTACGACGGTTCGTCGGTCTTCATTCCATGAAGCACCTGCACGTAAAGCGAATCTTCAAACAGCAGCGGCGACGAAGCGTAGCCCCAGTTGAGACCAAACGTTCCGTAGTCCTTTTGAATGTCCCTGGTCCATGACTCCTTGCCGTTGAAATCAAACGACTTGAGTATGCCGGTTCCGGTTATGACGTAAACATTTCTGCCGTCGGTGACCGGCGACGGCGACGCCATATTGTGCTTGCGCATCTTGACGTTGCCCGCGCCCAGCGGCTGCTTCCAAAGCACTTCGCCTTTGTTTTTATCGACGCACCAGAGAGCGAGGTTGTCGCCCTCGGCAACGTTCAGAAAAATGCGGTCGCGCCAGATGATTGGCGTTGCGCCACTGACCCCGGGCATCGCGACTTTCCAGGCCACGTTTTCTTCGGTCGTCCACTTCACCGGCAGGTTCTTTTCGTTGCTTATGCCGTTGAGCGAAGGCCCGCGCCACTGCGGCCAGTTTTCCGCATGGACCACGGCGAATGAAAACACGACAAGAGCCACGACACCGAGAATTCGTTTCCGCATCTTTTGTAATCCTCCAGTTTTTCCGATGTAATCCGCTGCTATTTCAAATCGAGCGCCGCGATGGTGCGCCGGTCGCGCAAGTATAGTTTTGTACCCACAAGCGTCGGGACTGTCCAGGCGAGGTTCTTCAAAACACTCGCCTTCGAAATCACTTTCAGTTCTGTGGGAGTAGCTCTGGCTAGTGCAAGATTGCCGTCTTCGTCCAGAATAATCAACTTTCCGTCGGCAAGCACGAGATTGCTCTTCGGGAACGAGCGATCCTGATAGGAAATCTCACCCGTCTTCACGTTTACCGCCGCGAAGAATGCTGGTCCAAAGTCGCCGCTGGAGCCGTAGACGTAGTCGCCGATACGTATCGCAGTCCCATGATGCAGTCGCATGCGACGATGGAACCAAAGCTCCTCTGCGGTTGTCTTTCCGTCTTTCTGTGTCAACTTCAAAACACGACTGCCGCCGCTGTAAGCCGACGAGATGAACAGCAGGTTATCGCTGCCCCAGACAGGCATACTGATGTTGAGTCCCCATTCGGTAACGTGCGGATGGCTCCACAATAAATTGCCGTTGTTCGGATCGATGCCCGCAACGACCTTGCCGAGAAACGCGATCAACTGGTCCTGCCCGTTGACGTTGATGATCATCGGCGATGCCGGCGACATGTCGAGCGTCTGGTTTTTCCACGCGACACTGCCGTCTTTTTGATTGAACGCGATGAGAGTCTGTCCCTTACCGCCGAGCGTCAGGATGATCGTGTTCTTGTAGGCGATGGGACTGGCCGAGTAACCGCGGTCCATCTTTGTTCCGCCATACTCTTTCCACATGTCGTGCGACCATGCGACTTTGCCGGTTTTCTTGTCGAGCGCGAATAGTTTTCCGGTGGAGCCGACGGTGTAGAGGAGGTCTCCGACGAGTAATGGCGTCGAGTGTGGTCCCGCGCCATACTCGTAGTTCATTCCCGCGTGCGGTCCGTCATACTTGTGCTCCCAGATCGTTTTGCCCGTATCAGCCGCAAGTGCAATGACGATCTCCTGCTCGCCCTGGCTGTACATCGTGTAGAGCATGTTTCCGTTTACAAGAATCGCGGAGTAGCCTTCGCCGAGCGGTCGCGACCACAACTGACGTGGTCCGGTTGCGGGCCACGCAGCCGCTAAGCCTTTCGAGGTCGAGACGAAGTCGCGAGTTGGACCACCAAACTGCAACCAGTCAGACTGTGCGCGAGCTTCGAGTGAACATGTGAAAAGAAACAGGGAGACCGCTACTAATTTCCAGTTCCGAGCGAACTTCATTTTCTACTGCTCCTTATAAACTACTCTGCTCTGAGAGCCGGCAGTAAGGGTGAGCGCAAAGCGGCCAGGGTGGCCACGAGCGACGCGGTTGCGCCCGACACCAGAACAGCCAGCAGTAGCAGGCCAAGCGAAAGATTTGGAAGCCGTCCGCCGCGCTCGAAGAGCACGGGGGCGATTGCGAGCAGAGCGCAGATGAACCCCACAGCCAGCCCGCACAGAAGCATTAACACGTTCTCTGTGATCACCATGGCTGCGAAGTGTGAAGAGTTATACCCTACCGCGCGCAGTAGAGCCAATTCTTTTCGTCGTTCAAAGACGTTGCGCAGGAGTACAGCGGCCATTCCGAGAGTGCCGAGTGCGAGACCAAGGCCGCCGAGCATCTGGAACGTTGAAAGATAGGTGTTCTCGACGCGATGGAAAGTTGCGAGCCGCTCGTCAGTCGAGACAACGTCGAATCCGAAATCGGACAGGCGCTCCTCGAGGAGCGGTTGCACTGCCACGGGCGATTGCACGTTCGCGGTGTCGAGCAAAAACATGCGATAACCTTCCTGTCCCGGGAACAGGCGCAGGAAGTTTTGTTCTGACATCAACAACTCACTCTGAAAAATACTGTCTGACAGAGCGGCGACGATGCGTAGGCGGAGTGGACCAGTCGTGTGGTCTATCACCATCTCCTCGCCCACTTTCAGGTGCAACACGTAATTTAATGAGTTCGCATCTCCGATGACCGGGATCGCGCCGTCTTCAAACTGACGATTCAACAGCAGCCACGGGTTTTCTTTTTCTTCGTTCGTGGCAGCGAGAGAGTTTTGAAAACTGAAACGATTGTCGCCGATGAACTCGTCCGGCGGAGCAACGATCTTCGGATTCCGAGGCTGGTAGAGGTTCAGACAGCTTGTGTCGTCTCCTGGTCGCACACGAAGGTTTACGAACTTGAGGCCATTTACTACGGGGTCGTCGTTCGTGCTGTTGAGATTCAGCGCCTCACGGCCGTCCGTTGTGTTTACATCATGGACGAGGGGAAGCAACGATTCGGCGAGTAGAGTATAGCCACCCGTACCCGATTTTCTGTCTGTCGGCGCAGCGCCCGATCGGCGAAACGAATCAACAGCGACGATGATAAACGCTGCCGCTGCGATCAAGGTGATGCAGAGCACAGTGCGACCGGGCCGATAGGTCGCATTTCGAAAGCCAAGCTGCGCGATGGTCCACCATCCCGCACCCTGGATCGCTTTTCTCTGTCTCCGCCCCAGCCACGCCGACAAATAACAAATACCTGCCACGAGCAACACGACGCCACCACCAAAGAACGCCGCAATTTGCGGGATGATCTGCGCAAATCCCGCAACCAACAACAAACCCCCGACAACACTCAAGGCCATCCCCACCACGAATGCTTTTCCGCGTTTATCCGCGTTCAGTCGCGGCCGCGTAAGCGATCCCGCCAGTAGACTACGCGTCGACGCCTTCCCAAGCCTTCGTAACGTAA
>DASUPZ010000500.1:0-3861 GCA_036280855.1 Pyrinomonadaceae bacterium
TCACGGCATTGCCACGCACGATCCGAAGATGATCGACGCCACGATCGATTTCGCAAAGCGCGAAGGTATCGGGAAAGAGAAGTACGAGTTTCAGATGCTTTACGGCGTTCGGCGCGATCTCCAGCGGCAACTCGCGCGCGATGGTTTTAACGTGCGGATCTATGTTCCTTATGGAAAACACTGGTATCCTTACTTCATGCGCAGGCTGGCGGAACGGCCTGCGAATATCTGGTTTGTGATGAAGAATCTCGCGAAGGGTTAGATGAGCGATTGGATTTGGATTTTGTGGTGTGTGTTGGGCGCGATACTGATCGTGGCCGAGATCTTCACGGCTGGATTTGTGCTGTTCTGGTTTGGGATTGGCGCACTTGCCGCGGCGTTCGCCGGATTTATCGGGATCGATAGCCTGGCGATTCAGTTTGCGATCTTTGCGGTTGTCTCCATCTCGTTGACTGCTGCTTCGCGGACGATCTTTGTGAATTACTTTTCGCGTGAGAAAGACGGGCCGGTCCTGCGCAGCGGTG
Organism: Pyrinomonadaceae bacterium; assembly: GCA_036280855.1. GTDB lineage: Bacteria > Acidobacteriota > Blastocatellia > Pyrinomonadales > Pyrinomonadaceae > PSRF01. Next base: position 525 of record DASUPZ010000500.1, read on the forward strand.
TGGACGCCTTGCCGGGGAAGGTCGGAACTGTTGTTTCTTCCAGCAAAGGGGCGCTACAGGAAGGCGCGGTGAAAGTGTTTGGTTCGACATGGACCGCTTATCCCGCGCCGGGTGAGCCTCCGCTTGAAGCCGGGGAGCGCGTGTGTGTGGATAGCGTTGAGGGCGCGTCGATCTACGTGAAGCGCGTGGACGGCGAACCTGATTGGCGACGTAAATCCTTAACCGCGGATAACACGGATTTAAAATCCGGATTTTAAATCCGTGTCATCCGTGGCTATTATCGTGCTTCGGTGTCGGCCTCGTAGGTGTCGTCGAGGGTCTTGTCTTCTTCGAGTGGTGGTAGTTCGATCGTGATCCTGTCCGTCGCGGGTGCTTCGAGGTCGTCGCCGAAGAATCGCGCAAGCACGACCGTGATATTGTCCTCACCGCCGCGATTATTGGCCTCGTCGATCAACGCGTCGCACGCCTTTGAAAGATCGCCCTTACTTTCGATCACGATCTTCTGAATATCTTCCGCGCGTAGTTTTCCAGACAATCCATCGCTGCAAAGCAACACGACGTCGTCCTGCCGGAGACGAATCCTTCCCGTCACAGGTTGCACTTCGCTCTGCGCGCCGAGCGCCTGCAGTATCACGTTCCGAAACATATGCGTTTCGGCTTCCGACTCACTGATCTGCCCAACGTCGACAAGCTGCTGCACGAGCGACTGGTCCTTCGTCGCAAGTCGAATCTGATCCTTGCGAATCACGTAACCACGACTATCGCCAACTTGCACCAGATCCAGACTGTCGCCTCTGATCGCAGCGCCTGTAAACGTAGCGCCCATGCCGGCGCAGCGAGAGTCTTCCTGGCTCTTATGATGAATTGCAGTGTTTGCGTAATGAGTCGCGCTTTTTAAACACTCGACGAGATCGGCGCCCGGGTCGCAGCCCGTTTCGCCTTCGCCCATCAACATCTGCCGCACCGAATCGACGGCCATCCGGCTCGCCACGTCACCGGCGAGTGCGCCTCCCATGCCGTCCGAGACCACGAGTACGAGTCCCTTCTGGCCCAAGTCGAAGCGTGTCAGATTAGCGGGCGGGGTTGCCCCGTCGCTGCCGGTCCATGTTTGTTCGCTTGTCAGATCGAGAACAAGAAAATTGTCTTCATTGCCACGTCGAACTCGGCCAACGTCTGATTTGGCATATAAATCTACGATCATATATGGAGAGCGTATATAGGAGTCTGGCTGAGAACCGGGCGATTGTAACCCAATCCTCTAAATCCTGTTAATCCAGTTGTCCCTGTCAAATTTTGTCTAACGCCTGATCAAGATCGGCGATGATATCGTCAGTATCTTCGATCCCAACAGAAATTCGGACGAGCCCGTCTGTAATTCCGAGTCGCTGCCGCTTGGCCTCGTCAACCGACGCGTGAGTCATGGTTGCAGGGTGCGAAATCAGCGTTTCAACACCTCCCAAACTCTCCGCGAGAGTGCAAAGCTTAACAGACTCGAGCACCGTGCGCGCCGCGGCGAGCGAGCCTACATCAAACGAAACCATGCCGCCAAAACCATGCTGCTGGCGTCGCGCGAGCGCATGCTGCGGATGCGATGCAGAGCCGGGATAATAAACTTTCTTCACCTTCGGATGCTCTTCGAGAAACGCCGCGACCGCGCGTCCGGATTTATCGTGCTGCTCCATTCGCAACGCGAGAGTCTTTGTGCCGCGCATCACCAGCCATGAATCAAACGGCGACAGGATCGCGCCGGCGCTGTTTTGAACAAACGCAATCCAGTTTGCATCTTCCTCGTCATTCAAAACCACGGCGCCGCCGATGCCGTCAGAGTGACCATTGAGATACTTCGTGGTCGAGTGGACGACGATATCTACTCCAAACTCCAGCGGGCGTTGCAGGTACGGCGACATGAACGTGTTGTCGCAAACGACGCGTGCTCCCGCGCGATGAGCGATCTCACTGACCTCTTTCAGGTCGGTGATGGTCATGATTGGATTGGTCGGCGTTTCGAGAAACACCATCTTGGTGTTTGGCTTGATCGCAGCTTCAACATTCAGCGAATCTGAAGTGTCAACGTAATCAAACTCGACGTTGTAGTTCGCGAGAATTTTATTGAAGAGACGCGCGGTGCCGCCGTAAGTGTTATCGGAAACGACGACGTGCTCGCCGGCTTTAACGAGCCGGAGGGTGGCGTCGATCGCCGCCATTCCGGAAGCAAAGGCAAAACCGAAACGAGCGCCTTCGAGTGCGGCGATGTTTCGTTCGACTGCGGTGCGCGTCGGGTTTTGCGTGCGCGCATACTCGTAGCCTTTGTTTTTTCCGAGACCTTCCTGCGCGTACGTCGACGTCTGGTAGATCGGGACGGTTACTGCGCCCGTGCTTTCGTCAGGTTCCGATCCGGTATGAATGGCTGTAGTTGCAAATCCCATGATGTTTTTACTTTAACTGTCAAAAATTCCCTGGCTTCGATAACGCTCGGCCCCGTCGGGGAAGACTGTCACGACACGCTTTCCTGGTCCAAGACGTTCGGCGATTTTGTACGACGCAGCCGCGGCAGCACCCGACGACCAGCCGCCGAGAAGCCCTTCCAGCCTGGCGATCTTCTTAAGCGCCGCGCAAACTTCTTCGTCCTGCACCATCATGATCTCGTCCGCAAGCGAAGCATCGAAGATCTTCGGGATGAAATCGCGTTGCCCAATGCCTTCCACCTTCTTTGGTCCAGGGGGGCCGCCGCCGTAAATCGATCCTTCAGGTTCCACTAAGACGCAAAGCGCCCGCGGATTCAGTTTTTTCACTGCCCTCGAAACGCCGCAAAACGTTCCTGACGTTCCCGCGCCGATCACGACAGCGTCAATCTCGCCGTTCATCTGCTCGATAATCTCGCGCGCCGTCGTTAGTTCATGAAAACACGGGTTCGCATTATTCTCAAATTGCTGGGGCACGAAGCTGCCTTCGATCGTCCTGGACAATTCGCAGCAACGGTCAATCGCGCCTTGCATTCCGGCCTCGTGCGGGACGTATTCAATCTCGCCGCCGAGCGCTTCAATCAGCTTCATTTTCTCGACTGCAAAACCCTGCGGGACGCAGAGGATAACACGATATCCGCGCGCTATTCCTACGAGTGCGAGCCCGATTCCAGTGTTTCCGGCGGTAGGTTCGATAATGGTTGCGCCGGGTTTGAGCAGGCCTTTTTCTTCAGCGTCGAGGATCATTCCGAGCGCAGCGCGATCTTTGACTGAGCCCCCGGGATTGAGCCATTCGATCTTTGCGTAAATACCGGCTAATGGTGGTTTGGCGAACCGGGAAAGATGAAGAAGAGGAGTTTTACCTATGAGATCGA
>DASUPZ010000501.1:0-3754 GCA_036280855.1 Pyrinomonadaceae bacterium
CAGCGTTGAGCTTACGAAGAATTTCGATCTGCAAGTTGATGAGATGGTTCTTTCGCCTGATGGGAAGTTCATCTATTTCATCGCCGGGGATCGAGGCAAACATCCGATTTTCCGCATTGCATCCACGGGCGGAGTGCCTCAGAAGATCGTGGCTGACGTCTTTGCCACGAACCTTCACATCACGCCTGACGGCAAAGCGCTCGTGTTTGCGTCGAGCTCGATGCACGCACCTGCTGAGATCTATACGTCTAATGTGGACGGCACCGGTTTGAGCGCTTTGACTTCCGCGAACACTCAGTTGATTAGTCGCGCAAACCTGAAACCCGCCGAGGAAGTTGAATGGACGGGCGCGCTTGGCAAGAAGATTCACGGCTACGTCATCAAGCCGAATAACTTCGACGCCGGCCGGAAGTATCCACTCCTGGTGCTGATTCATGGTGGACCACAGAGCGCATGGAACGACAACTGGGGTTTTCGCTGGAACCCGCAAGTGTTTGCAAACGCGGGTTACGTGGTGTTTGCGCCGAACCCGCGCGGCTCGACTGGTTACGGGCAGCAGTTTGTGAATGAGATCAGCGGCGACTGGGGCGGGAAAGTTTATACAGACATCATGAACGGGGTCGCCGATGTTCTACGTCGCAACTCGTTTATCGACAGAAGCCGAATCGGAGCTGCGGGCGCGAGTTACGGCGGTTACATGGTCAACTGGATTCTCGGACACAACAACGATCCGCGGTTCCGGTTCAAAGTGCTTGTCTCGCATGACGGCGTTTACAATCTGGAGAGCATGTACGCGACGACCGAAGAGCTGTGGTTTCCGGAGTGGGAGTTCAAGGGCACGCCATGGACCAACCCGGCCATGTACAGCCGCTGGTCGCCGCACAAGTTTGTGCAGAACTTCAACACTCCGATACTGATCATTCACGGGGAGCTGGATTATCGCGTGCCGGTCGGCGAGGGGATGCAGTTGTTCACGGCGGTGCAGCGCAAAGGCATCGATTCGAAGATGCTGATCTTCCCCGACGAAGGCCACTGGGTCCTGAAACCCCAGAACTCCCAGCTCTGGTTCCACACCGTGCTCGACTGGCTGGACAAATACCTCCAGCCAAATGGGGCCACGGATTAACGCGGATTGCACGCGGATCATTCGGGGCGGTCGGGGGGTGGAGCGACGGCGACGAAGTCTTCGACGAAGCGACGGGCGTAGTTGTCGAGTAATTCGTTTACGCGCTCCAGACGGGGGGAGCGGACGATCAGGCCGGCGTGGTGTCGCTTCTTTACGCGATAGATGATCTCTTCGTCTGCATAAGATGAGGTGTCGGGATCTTCCTGCTTCGCGAGTGAAAGAATTATTCCCGCATACTCTTTCCGCGGCGGCGTGATCTTTGCGGGTGGTTTTCCTTCAGCGATCTCCAATCGCGCCCATTCGCGCCAGAGGTTCACGCCCGACGCAGCTTCGAGAACGTCGGCGATGTAGGCGCCACCAACACGCGCCGCGACCTCGAGGAAATAAAACTTCCCGTCAGCATCACTCTTGATGAACTCGGCGTGCGTCGCGCCACGTTCCAAACGCAGCGCACGAATCAACTTATTGTTGATATTGAGCAGCGTCTTCTCGTCGGCCGATCCTCTCGAAAGTGTGCGTGAGATATAAGCGCCGCCCTGATGCGCTACCTGCAGCGGCGGGCGTCCGTACTGGTTTGTTCCGGCAAACAAAACCTTGCCGTCGCTGACTACAGAATCGACGTGGAACACCTCACCCGGAATAAAACGCGCCAGCACGTAATAAGACGCACGCTCGCGCAGGTTAGGACGCTCGTTCATCTCGTCGATCGCGCGCCACACCTCCTGCGCCTCCTGCACCTTTCGAATGCCGATCGCAGAAACGTCCGAACGCGGTTTGATCACCCATGGACCAGGAACTCTTTCCATGTATTCGCGCACATTATCCACATTGATTAGCGGAACGAATTCCGGCACGTTTATACCGGCCTGCTGGGTATGGACCGCCATCGATAACTTGTCGCGAAAGATCTTGGCGCGTGAACTGCTCAGACCCGGCAAACACAAATGCTCGCGCATGAGTGCCGCTGTCACAACGTCGAATTCCTCGAGCGCGATCACGCGGTCGATTTTGAGCTTGCGTCCGAGGAACGCGAGAAGGTCTATAAATAATGGTGGTCCAGCATCGTTCGGAACTGCGATTAGATCGTCAAGACTCTCTCGCGGCCAGTCTTCCCGCATTACCTTCTCTTTGGTGATCAGGATGACCTTGCAACCGCGTTCTTTACATTCACGAATGAAATCAGCGCCTTTGAAATAGGTGGCGAGGCAGATGATGTTGAGGGGGCGATTCAGGTTTTGCGACATTTTGTTTCTCTTTTTAGCGCGGGGTAATTAGAATCATAACCTGAAAATCGTTTAAATCCTGAAACCCTGTAGACAAGATGATTATAAAAGGCCCCTATCCCGACGTTTCGATCCCCAAAACTGCGCTTACACCATTTGTCCTGCACAGGGCAAAGGAACTCGGCGACAAACCTGCCCTCATCGACGGTTCAAGCGGCAGGACCATGAGCTACACGCAGCTCGCCGGTTCGATTAGTATCGCTGCCCACAATCTCGCGCAACGCGGTTTCAGGAAAGGCGAGGTGTTTGGGATTCTGAGTCCGAACTGTCCCGAGTATGCCATTGCCTTTCATGCGATCGCGACTTTAGGCGGAATCGTCACGCCGATCAATCCACTCTACACACGACCGGAGATTGCGCATCAACTCAAAGACTCAGGCGCGCGTTTTCTGGTAACAGTGCCGGGCTGCACTGACAAAGCCGGCGGAGCTGCGGAAGATGCGGGCATAGAAGAACTGTTTGTGTTTGGCTCAGCGCCCGGTGCAACTTCATTCGACACACTGCTCGTCGACAACGGACGCGCAGAGCAAGTCGAAATCGATCCAATGAAAGATCTGGTTGCGCTTCCGTATTCGAGTGGCACAACGGGTTTGCCGAAAGGGGTGATGCTCACGCATCACAATCTTGTCGCCAACATCTGCCAGATGGAAGGGCTTTGCTATTTCTACGAGAGCGACATACTCATCTGCGTGCTGCCTCTGTTTCATATCTACGGCCTCGTGGTGGTCCTGAACATGGGCCTTTACACCGGAGCGACGATCGTGACGATGCCGCGTTTCGACCTGGAGGCGTTCCTCAAAGCAGTTCAGGATTACGAGGTGACTTTGGCGCATCTCGTGCCGCCGATTGTGCTGGCCTTGAGTAAGCATCCGATCGTCGATAACTATCAGATGCCAAAACTCAGGACCATCTTTTCCGGCGCCGCGCCACTCGGCGAAGAACTGACGCTTGCGTGTATGGACCGTCTGGGCGTCACGATCAGGCAGGGCTACGGAATGACTGAGACGAGTCCGGTTACGCATTCATCACCGGCGCCTCCAATGCCGCTGAAGTTTGGATCGGTTGGTGTGCCTGCGCCGAACACTGAGTGCAAGATCATTGATCTGGAAAACGGCGAGCCGCTTGGTCCAAACGAGCGAGGCGAGGTTTGTGTGCGTGGTCCACAGATCATGACGGGCTATCTCAACAACCCCGAGGCGACTGCGCAAACTATCGATGCCGAGGGTTGGCTTCACACGGGCGACATTGGTTATGCCGATGAAGACGGGCATTTCTACATAGTCGATCGCGCGAAGGAGTTGATTAAGTATAAGGGTTTTCAGGTGCCGCCGGCGGAGCTCGAAGC
>DASUPZ010000502.1:0-10363 GCA_036280855.1 Pyrinomonadaceae bacterium
AAAATGGGATTTCGAACTGCCGTGGATCCCGCCAAATCGAACCACCCGAGCGACGACGCCACAGAGGCGCGACTCTCGGCCTGGCTCAGCTACGGTGTCGATTGGCGTGTGCGGCCGGCAGGCGCGAATTATTCCTATGAAATCGTTGTTATGGACCCCGATGATCCCAACGGAACTCTGCGAAATGCGGATGCTACCTATCGACCAAAACGGGTTCAGGTACAGTCAATCGGGTATGGTCCAAAGGGCTCGGTGAAGCGGATGGAGATGATCGTCCAGAAGACGACGTTTGACTTCGAACCTGACGCGATGCTCTTAATCAGAGGCGCTGATAACAACTCAGCGGCCACGTTCGAAATTGGAACCAGCGCGGCTAAGTTTTATTCAGGACACGATAATGCAGACGCGGCGGATTTGCCGACGCTTGGAGTTACATCCGTCACGGATGTGGGTGTGGTGAGTACCGCGATTACGAAAGGCGCGACCGTTGAAGCCGAACAGCTAAGACTGGTCGCTAACGGGGACCTGCCCTCCTGGCTGCGAACCGCCGACGACGCGCGCATCTTTTTAAACGAGATGCAATTGGTTGCAAGGAGTATGGGACGTTACTTCACGAGTTATTCCGGGAATGCTGGTACCACGGCATCGCCAGCGTTCACTTTTGTAAACGGGAATGTGACGCTCGACGGCGGCGGAGGTCTGCTGATCGTAACCGGCAATCTTACACTCAACGGTAATGCGGTGTTCAATGGCACGATTCTGGTCCTGGGCGAAGGCACAATAACTCGCGACGGCGGCGGCAACGGCACCATCCTGGGATCGATTTACGTCGCAAAATTCGCACGTTCGTGGCCCTCGAGTGAAAATGGTCAACCCCATAACTTCCTCCAGCCCGTGGTAAACATCGGCGGCGGCGGCACCGCGAATTTCATCTACGACTCGGAATGGGTCCAGAAGGCGAAGGACGCGCTCGGCGATATCGTGCGCGACGTGCGGGAGTATTAAGAATAGGTCCTATAGGTCTTATAGGACCTATCCGACCTATAAGGCAGGCTGGGGGTCGGCGCCTGGGCTTTTCAAAGTCCTTGACACCACGCGCGCGAAAAATCGATCATTGCGCCGGTGGCCGATATCCTACTTGTCGAAGATAAAGACAGCCTGCGTCGCGTACTGCGACTAACTCTCGAAAACGCCGGATACACTGTAGCGGAAGCAGCCGATGCGCGGGCGGCGCTCAATGAGATCGCCACTTCGCGTCATCGCCTCGTGCTCACAGACCTCCGCATGCCTAACGGCTCCGGCCTGGACGTGCTGCGTTCTGCACGCGCCGCAGACGCAGACGTGCCGGTGATCGTCATGACCGCCTTCGGCTCGATCGATGAAGCCGTACAGGCGATGAAAGACGGCGCGCACGACTTTCTCCAGAAGCCCGTCGATTCAAATCATCTGCTCCTGCTCGTCGAACGCGCGCTTGAACAGGCCCGCCTCCGTACTGAGAACATCCTGCTGCGCGAAGAATGGTCGCGTCGTTACGGCTTCCCGCGAATTCTCGGCGAGTCGGAAACTCTCAAACGCGCAGTCGGCGAAACTCAACGTGTCGCACAAACGGAAACGACTGTCCTCTTGCTGGGCGAATCCGGCACCGGCAAAGAGCTCTTCGCGCGCGCGGTCCACCACCTTTCTCCTCGCCGCGACCAGCCGTTCGTAGCGATCAACTGCGCCGCCATTCCCGAAACGTTGATCGAGAACGAACTCTTTGGCCACGAGCGCGGTGCGTTTACCGGCGCCAGCGATCGTCGCCAGGGTAAGTTTGAACTCGCTTCGGGCGGCACCGTATTTCTCGATGAGATTGGCGAACTGCCGCTCGGTGTGCAGGGAAAACTGTTGCGCGCCATCGAGGAAAAGGTCGTCGATCGTATCGGCGGACGCGCGCCGGTCGCGGTAGACGTTCGTGTCGTCGCCGCGACGAATAAAGATTTGAAAGCCGCGGTCGAGAATGGGGAGTTTCGTGGTGATCTGTTTTTCCGTTTGGCGGTGTTTCCGATTGAAGTGCCGCCGCTGCGCGATCGTGGTGACGACGTTGTATTGCTGGCCCAGCACTTCACTGCAGAGATTGGACGCGAGCTCCGCGGGCGTGAAGCGCAATTGAGCGCTGAAGCCATCGCAGCAATCAAGCAGCATCACTGGCCGGGAAATGTTCGTGAGCTCGAGAATGCAATCGAACGCGCCTGCATCCTGTCGGACACGCTCGTGCTACAGCCAAAAGATCTCGGACTTGGACCATCCGGCGACGCTGAGCCGGGATCAGTGGAACAATTCGATCTCTCGGGAACACTTTCCGAAGTAGCTCATCGCGCGCTCCGCGTCGTCGAACGAAAGAAGATCCTGCGCGCACTCGAGGCCAACGACGGAAACAAGAGCAAGACAGCCGAAGACCTTGGCGTCAGTTACAAAACGCTTCTCAACAAGATTAAAGAATATGCTCTCTGACATAAGATGAAGGACGCCGACAACCTCGACGAGAGCAGTCCTGCAAGCGACATCGCGGGCGAAACGGTGGAACAGTTCGGCGAAACCACGCCCGAACCCGCCCGCGCCGAGCCGAGCACCAGTCGATCCGCTTTCTTCGTCGGCGCGGGCATCCTTATCAGTCGTATCGTCGGCCTCATCCGCCAACGAATCTTTGCACACTACTTCGGCAGCTCGGCCGAAGGTGACGCCTTCAGCGCCGCGTTCCGCATTCCAAACTTCCTTCAGAACGTGTTTGGCGAAGGCGCACTGTCAGCTTCCTTCATTCCCGTTTATGCGAAACTCCTGGCCCGGGGCGACGAGAAAGAAGCCGCGCGCGTCGCAAATGCGATCTTCTCGATCCTTGCACTCGTCACTGCCGTTATCGTGCTGGTCGGAGTATTCGCAACTCCCTACATCGTCACTGTAATCGCCGCGGGTTTCGAGGAAGAGCGACGCGAGTTGACGATCACACTCGTCAGGATCTTCTTCCCGGGCGCCGCGCTGCTCGTGCTTTCCGCGTGGTGTCTCGGTGTGCTCAACAGTCATCACCGGTTTTTCATTTCCTACACGGCGCCGGTCGCATGGAATGCCGCGATCATCGCCGCGCTCGTGTACTTCGGAAATCGCATGGACCTGGCCGGTCTCGCTGCGGCGACAGCGTGGGGATCCGTGATTGGAAGTGCGCTCCAGTTTGGCGTGCAACTGCCTTCAGTATTGCGGCTGATTCATCAATTTCGTCCGGTGATCGCGGTTGCGAATGCGCACGTGCGGCAGGTGCTGAAGAGCTTCTTTCCCGTGTTTATGAGTCGTGGTGTGGTGCAGATCAGTGCTTTCGTCGATGCGTTCCTCGCAAGTTTCCTGGGCCAGGGCGCAGTCGTGGCACTCACCTACGCGCAAAGCCTGTACACGCTTCCGGTCAGTCTTTTCGGAATGTCCGTATCGGCAGCGGAGTTGCCGGCGATGTCCCGGGCACTCGGCGCTACGGCTGTCGTCGCTGAGACACTGCGACGCCGGCTCGACGAGGGGTTGAAAAGGATCAGCTTCTTCATCGTTCCATCCGCGGTTGCGTTTCTTGCTCTCGGCGATGTGATCGCCGCGGTGCTTTATCAAACCGGCAGGTTTTCGCGTGATGATTCTCTCTACGTTTGGGCCATCCTCGCGGGCTCCTCAGTCGGACTGCTTGCTTCGACTCTGGGCCGCCTCTACTCGTCGACGTACTACGCGTTGCAGGACACACGGACGCCGTTGCTCTACGCGGTCATGAGAGTAGTGACCGGAGGCATTCTGGGATACTTCTTTTCGATTCACTTGCCGGGTATGTTGGGAGTTGAGTCGCGGCTCGGGGCGGCGGGACTGACGGTCGCTTCGGGGCTGGCCGGCTGGGTCGAGTTTGTGTTCCTGAGGAGGAGTCTTAACCAGCGAATCGGCCGCACGGGTCTGTCGCTTTCCTACTCCGCAAAGCTGTGGCTCGCGGCTTTGATCGGCGCGGGTGTTGGCTGGGGGCTGAAGCTGCTGGTCGCCGGGTGGCATCCGATTCCGCTCGCGACAGTCGTCCTCGGCGGCTACGGGACCATTTATTTTGGCGTCGGCTACCTGCTGGGCGTTCCCGCCGCGCAGTCGATCATCCGCCGGATCCTGCGAATGGCCGGTATCTGGAAGTCGTGACCTATTAACACTTTCCAGTTTTTGGAAGTAAACCCCACGAGGAGACAAAACACCCCCATGTACACAAGGCCAATGATTCTCCCCTTCGAGTCGACCGGCCGGATTTACGTAGTCGAGGATGAAAAGGGCCAGGTGGTAGGCACCGGCTCGAGAGAAGTTTGCGAGACGCTGATGTACATCATCGCCGCCGGACTGGCGCCCGCAAACGAGCAAAATCAATCCAACACACGCACCAACATCCGCGCCGCAATAACCATTTAATCCTGGAAAAGAAAAATCTTCGTTCCACAATCTTTTTTCTGGAGATGCTAAACCATTAGCTATTTACTTTAGACATCCTGGAAAAAACGGACGGATGGTGCAGCGGCGGGCGGCAGGCGGGGCGGCCTCGGGCCGCTTTTTTCGTTAGTTCAGAGTTCAACCTTCAGGTTGCCTCTTCCGCGCCTGTCCGGCAGAGTACAAGCTAAAGCTTGAACTCTGAACACCGGACTCAATATCATCCCAGCGTGCGTCCAGTACTCTCCGCCCAACAAATCCGCGAAATCGACCGCCTTACAGCCGAAAACTATCACACGTCATCGCTGCTCCTGATGGAAGCCGCCAGCACAGCTTGCCTCGACGCTATTCGCGCCCGTCTCGACGGCCACGTTCACGACAAGAAAGCACTGATCCTTTGCGGGAAAGGCAATAACGGCGGCGACGGCGCGGCTCTCGCCCGCGCGATGTCGCGCGCAGGCATGCATTGCAGCGTCGTCCTCTTCGGCAAAGTCTCGGAAACCTCGGGCGATGCGCGCACCAATTTTGAATCAGTCATCAGGCTTGCCAGTTTCGAAGCCGGCTCGCCCGAGGCTCCACCACCCCTGACGTTCATCGAATGCGACTCCGTTACCGCGTGGGAGCAGATTGCGAAGCCACGTAGCGCCTACGACGTAATCGTCGATGCGCTCTTCGGGACTGGCCTGACTCGCCCGCTCGAAGGTGTGTATCTCAAAGTCATCGAACACCTGTCGATGCTCAGAGAGGCGCGCGACCGCGTCTCGGATTCACGTCCGTTGATGCTCTCGATCGACATACCTTCCGGTTTGAATGCCGACAAGGCAACGCCGATTGGACCCTGTGTCGAAGCGGACCTGACCGTTACCTTCACTGCCGCGAAACGCGCCAACGTCTTGTCACCCGCGTGCAACTTCGGCGGTGAGCTGATCGTGGCGGACATCGGTTCTCCATCGTCATTGATAGAGGCAACGCACCCGTGGTTGTTTCTTACCGAGGCGACTGACGTGCGGCAGTGGCTGGTTAGCACGCGCTACACTCCCGACTCTTACAAAAACACACATGGCCACGTGCTGATCGCCGCAGGCTCGCGCGGTTACTCAGGCGCTGCTGCACTCACCGGCAACGCGGCGATGAGATCCGGCGCCGGACTCGTCACCATTGCCTGTCCCGCTTCTGCACAATCGTCGGTGGCGAGCAGGGCAATGCCCGAAGTGATGACAACTGCACTCGCCGAAACAGATCGCGGCGCGGTAAGCGACGAGGCGGTCGAGCATTTTCTCAAGCTCGCGTCGAAGGCGACTGTCGTTGCAGTTGGACCCGGGCTGGCTTCCGACGACGAGCGTACACGCAGATTTGTTCGTGCCGTCGTGGAGGGTCGTGCAACGCCTTGTGTCATCGATGCGGACGGCTTGAACTCACTTGCGCCCTGGTCCAACGATCTTCGCGGATCGGGTCAGTTTCCGCTTGTGCTGACGCCGCATCCGGGCGAGATGCTGAGGTTGATAGGTGCTGATGATAAATCGGCGCTGGACGATCGAGTAGCCGTTGCTCGTGAGTTTGCTGTTGCTCGTCACGTGATTCTGGTGCTCAAAGGTTCCCGCCCACTCGTTGCAGCGCCGGATGGTCGTGTGTTTATAAACCCGACGGGGAATGCCGGACTTGGAACCGCGGGAGCAGGCGACACGCTTACGGGTTTGATTTCAGGCTTTCTTGCGCAAGCCTACGGCACGCTGGAGAAACGAGCGGACGCGGTTGCCGCCGTGGTCGCGGCGCTTTACGTTGGTGGACTCGCGGGCGATTTCGCGGCGCAGAAACTCGGAATGCGAACGATGGTCGCTTCAGACATTCGCGAGCACTTCAGCGAAGCGATCCGTTTTCTCGATCCGCGTGGAGAACTGCCATAGCAACGCATCTTCCCACAGGCGAATTCACCAGTTCATCTCCTGAAGAGACTTTCAACTTCGGGCACCAGGTGGGCGCGCGTCTTGAAGGCGGCGAGATTCTCCTGCTCAGTGGTCCCCTCGGCGCGGGCAAGACGCTCTTCGTGAAAGGCCTGTGCGCGGCTTTGGGAATCGACGAGGAAGACGTCACCAGCCCGTCCTTCACCCTGGTAAATCCCTATGCCGGCCGCTTGCAGCTCTACCACATCGATCTTTATCGCCTCGACGAAGGAGCCAGCGCCGCCCACGCCGTCGATCTCGACGATCTTCTGAGCGACGAACAAGCAGTCATCGTGATCGAGTGGGCAGAACGAATGGGCCCCTACCCCCTCCCCGGCAACGTCTGGCGCATCTCCCTCTCCGGCGACGGCGACTCCCCACGCCAAATCTCGATTCAAGCCGCTGGTTAGTAGTTGAGCACGGCTTTGCCCGAAAAGTGGTTGGGCATGTATTCCCAGCGCGAGGTGCTCCAGAGGAGCACAATGTTTATAGCTTTACAACTCCGTTACTTGTGCGCTCCAGCGGAGCGCCATGTGCGTTAAGCGCTTCTGTTTACATGCCGCTCCTAACGGAGCGGGATAGATCAAGAAGCTGGGGAGCTATAAACATGCTGCTCCTCCGGAGCAAGAACCTCGATTCCAATGATGAAAAGTTTCGGGCAGAGCTAGTTGAGCCCAAGCTGTTTGCGCAAAGTAGTAACGCTCTTGGCTCTTGGCTTTCCAAGTTTCGCTCGTTCCAGGGCCGTTAACACGCGCTGGACGTTATTAGGAGAGCCCAGGATATACACTGTCTCCAATAACCCTGTTAGCTCACCAGCTGCAATGAGCGCGACGTCACGCTTGCCACGCCTCTTAATGATGACTGTTCGCTGGCTTTTAACCACTTCATCGCAAAGTTTTGCAAAATTGGCGCGAGCACTAGTGTAGGTAGTCTGTATTGGCGTCATGTCCCTCAGTTTAACTTATACGGGCTTTCCCCGTGGCGATCTTTGCGCGTTCGCGGAAAAACTCTTAACATCAAACAAATCAAAAGGAGCCATAATTAAAATGCCATATCCAGAAATGTTAATTAAACCGATGCGTGAAGACCTGACTCGACTCGGGGTCGAAGAGCTTAAAACTGCTGAAGCAGTGGATGAGACGGTTCGAAACAGCAAAGGTACGTTGATGGTAGTCGTAAATTCGATCTGCGGTTGTGCGGCGGGGAAGGCGCGGCCCGGCGTGGCGCTCGCACTTCAACACGACGTGAAGCCGGACAAAGTCGCCACCGTCTTTGCAGGCGCCGACATTGACGCGACCGAAAGAGCTCGCAGCTACTTCACCGGTTATCGACCATCGTCACCATCCATCGCGCTGCTGAAAGACGGCGAGCTGGTCTACATGCTCGAGCGATATCAAATCGAAGGCCGCGATGCCCACCAGATCGCCGGAGAACTCACGCAGGCCTTCGATAAGTACTGCGCTGCCTAACAGGTTCTACCGCAGGAGCTTCATCATCTCCGAGTGGAGCAGCACCACGTCCGGCGACTGTTGTAGCGCAAGGAAATAGTTTTTCTGAAACTCGCTGCCGCTTTCCGCCGGGGCGAGGAGGTTCCGAGCGCGCTCGATCAACGCAGCAGCATCGGCTTCGGTCGCAGGGGTCTCTGCGTGCGGGTCGAGCGTCTCGTCGATCTGGACGATGAGTTCCGAGAGACGATGCAGCCAGTCGAACCACGGGTCTTTCAAAACCAACTGCAAAAACTCATAACTGTTGCTGATCCTCCCGCGCGCACGCTCGAAATCTCGACGCTCCAGGTCGAGCAAGGTCTTGTGAAGCCGTAGCAATCCCTGTCGTAAAGCCTTCAAATTCTCCCGCGTCGCTTCAGACGTTATGTCGTTGCTCATAAACCGTTCCTCTCCGCTCGCTATGTTATGATCGCCGCGATGCCTGGCGCCATCTCCCTCAACACCCCTGTTGAGGATCTTCACAGTTTCCGGATTGCACGATTAGGCCCGACCCTTTGTCACAAACTCGCACATGCGCTCGCTGGTTATACACACAAAAAATCTTCCACTGATGTCACCGTCGAAGATCTACTCACCTACTTCCCGATGCGCTATGAAGATCGCTCGCGCCCGGCCCTGATCAAAGATCTACAGGAAGGAATGGAAGCCTCACTCGATCTCACCGTCGTCAACGCGCACGGTTATTCCCTGAAAGGTCCGCGCGGTTATGGGCGGCCGCAACTCTATATCTTCGAAATCTCCGCAACCGACGCTGCACGAAGCGGGCGCGACGTGATTGTCTGGTGGTTCGTCTCCGGACGCCGTGCATACGACATCGTCAAGTACTACACCGAGCGCCTGGTGCGCGGCACGCGTTTTATCACTTTTGGAAAATGGGAATGGGAGCAACGTCGCAGCACTTACAAGTTGCGACTGCAAAGACCGGCGGATGAACTCGAGGTCCTGGTAACAAACGAGCAACCATCGGACGACATTTCCAACCCCGAACAGAAAGAAGAAAACGTTTCCGATCCGTCACTCGCCGCGATTCACGTGGGACGCCGCGTGCCCGTCTACCGCAAACTCGGCGACTTCAATTCCAAACGCGTGCGCGAGATCGTGCACGCAGTTTTCACAAACCTCGAAGATAAAGCTATCGAAGAAACTTTACCCGCAGACCTGCGACATCGAACCAAGCTGATCGGCCGCTCACAAGCCTTGCGCGAAATTCACTTCCCGCCCGCGGAAGCTTCGATGATCGATTACGAACTCTCCCGCAGCCAGGCCCACTTGCGCATGATCTTCGAAGACTTCTTCTGGATCGCTTTCGCGATCGGGTTGAAGCGCGGCCAGCGAGTCAAAGAAACGAAAGACACACCGCTCCGAATCGACAAGCCAGTGAAAGAGGCAATCGCTTCGGTGTTGCCGTTCAAGCTCACAGACGCGCAGCGAAAAGTCACCCGGCAGATCTTCAAGGACATGCAATCGACGGCGCCGATGAATCGACTCCTGCAGGGCGACGTCGGCAGCGGCAAGACGATCGTCGCAGTGATCGCGATGATCGCCGCGATGGAAAATAACCTGCAAACAGCATTGATGGCGCCGACTGAGATTCTTGCCGAACAACACGCGCGCAATATCAAACGCCTGCTGGCAAAGACTCCTTATCGCGTGGAGATGTTGACCGGCTCAATTCGTCCCGCTGCAAAACGAAATCTACAGAATGCTTTGAAAGACGGCGAGATACACGCGTGCATAGGCACACAGGCGTTGATTCAGGAAGCGGTGGCGTTTGCGAAACTCGGTCTCGTCGTAATCGACGAGCAGCACCGCTTTGGGGTCATGCAGCGCGCCGAACTGCGCGCGCGCGGACTCAATCCTGACGTGCTCGTGATGACCGCCACACCAATCCCGAGATCCCTCGCGATGACTGTGTACGGCGACCTCGACGTATCCGTCATCGACGAATTACCACCCGGACGAACGCCCGTCGAAACTCTCGTCGCCGGCGAAGATCAGCGATTGGAAGTGAAAC
Source organism: Pyrinomonadaceae bacterium (assembly GCA_036280855.1). Lineage (GTDB taxonomy): Bacteria > Acidobacteriota > Blastocatellia > Pyrinomonadales > Pyrinomonadaceae > PSRF01. Next base: position 9,912 of record DASUPZ010000502.1, read on the forward strand.
GTTTGATCTCGCGCGAAGTGAAAGCGGGCAGGCAGGCTTACGTGGTTTATCCGCTCGTCGAAGAGTCGGAGAAGATGGATTTGAAGAATGCGACACAACGCTACGAATATCTTCGCGACACGGTATTTCCGAAACTCTCAATCGGCTTGTTGCACGGGAAGATGAAGCCCGCCGAGAAAGAGCGAGTGATGAATGCGTTCGTCGCGGGTGAGATCAAGATCCTCGTTTCGACGACGGTGATCGAAGTCGGCGTCGATGTTCCGAATGCGTCGGTGATGATCGTCGAACATGCCGAACGTTTCGGTCTCTCCCAGCTTCACCAGTTGCGTGGGCGTGTCGGTCGTGGCGCCGAGAAAAGTTTCTGCATACTTTTGACAAGCGATAAGAAGACGGCGGTCGCCGAAGAACGGCTCGGCATCATGGCAGAAACAAACGATGGATTTAGAATTGCC
>DASUPZ010000503.1:0-7290 GCA_036280855.1 Pyrinomonadaceae bacterium
CGTGCCGAGGGCGAAACGATTCTCAACGTACGTAATCTCTCGTGTCCTCCGTTGTTGAAGAACGCGAGTTTTGAGTTGCGACGTGGTGAGATCCTCGGCATCGCCGGGTTGATGGGCTCGGGTCGCACGCCGTTGTTGCGCGCGATCTTTGGTCTTGAACGTCCTGAAAGTGGCACAATCGAGGTCAACCGGAAGAGTGGACGCAGCACGCCCGCGATGCGTTTGATCGAAGGGCTTGGTTACTTGAGCGAAGATCGCAAGGGCGAAGGTTTGACGTTGAACCAGTCGATCGCCGACAACGTAACCGTGACGAAGTTTGGTTCATGTTCGCGCTGGGGCTGGCTCGATCTCGGCTCGCAACGCAAGCAGGCAGAGAAGCTTGTCAATGCGTTGAAAATTAAAACTCGCGGCGCACAGCAACCGGTCGGATTGTTGTCGGGTGGGAACCAGCAAAAGGTCGTCGTCGCGCGTCTACTGCACCAGGATGCGGACATTCTTTTGCTCGACGAGCCGACACGCGGCATCGACATCGGCAGCAAAGCGCAGGTTTACGAAACGATTGCAGCTTGTGCGGCTGACGATAAAGCGATACTGATGGTTAGCTCTTACTTGCCGGAGTTGTTTGGGATGTGCGATCGACTCGCAGTGATGAGCCGCGGACGGTTGTCGGAAGCGCGGCCGGTGGGTGAGTGGACGCCTGAACGCGTGATGCAAACGGCTATAGAAGCGGCGGATTTCCGCGGAAAAACCACGGATCAGGGATAAACTGATGAAGTTAGTAATTAGTCTATTCTTAATAATCGGCGTTGCCGCGATCGCGCGGTCTCAGACGCCGCTTCAGGAGATGGTGAAGACTGAGCAGGCGTTTTCGAAGATGGCCGAGGAGAAGACCGCCCGCGAGGCGTTCATGGCGTTTATTGCTGACGACGGTTTGTTGTTTCGACCGGGCGCGGTCAATGGAAAGAAGTGGATGCTCGAACATCCGTTGCCGCCCTCGAACAAGAAGAAGCCGCTGCTCGCGTGGCAGCCTTCGTTTGCGGGAATGGCGCTTGCCGGCGATCTCGGGTTCACCACTGGACCATCGGAGTTTAAAGAAGACATTAACGATAAGAAGCCTGCCTGGTACGGCCACTTTGTTACGCTGTGGAAGAAGCAAGCTGATGGCTCGTGGAAGTTTGTTGTCGATCTCGGCATCCAGCATCCGAAGTCAGGTGGATCACTGAAGTTGTGGACCCCGAAAGACAAGCCGGGCAAAACGGATTTCATTTCCGGACTAGTCAAGCCTGAAGATCTCATCGAGAAAGATCGCAGGTTTGCCGCTGCTGCTGCGCAGGGATTGTTCCCGGCATTCCTCTCGTTCGCTGCGCCTGACATTCGTCTCTATCGTCCCAACAGTTTGCCTTACATCGGGATCGAGAAGTCGGCAAACGCTTTCACATCGATCAAGGGCAACCTGACGTGGACGCCGATCGGAGCTGACGTTTCGCGCTCCGGAGATCTCGGTTACACACACGGTACTTACGAAATCACAGCCCCCGATGGCACGGAGAAAGTGATTGAGCGCGGCAGCTACGTTCGGATCTGGAGAGCCGAGCCGGGGTTTGCGATGCGAGTCGTGCTGGATGTAACAAATGCCCACTGAAGGTCGTACTTTTCGAGCTCCGGGTCGTGTAAACCTCATCGGTGAGCACACCGATTACAACGACGGCTTCGTGATGCCGGCGGCGATCGATTTCTCCACGTGGGTGACCGCCTGGCCGCTCGAAACGCGCCGCCTGCAAATCGTTTCGGAAAATTTCGGCGAAGGCGACGAGGCGGAGGTGGATCTTGACGATCAAAACCTCGCTCGACGCGGACACTGGAGCGACTATCCTGTCGGCGTTGCAGTGATGCTCGAGCGAGCGGGTTATCGTTTGCGCGGCGCACGGCTTCGCATTCGCGGCGAAGTGCCTATCGGATCGGGATTGAGTTCGTCGGCGGCGGTTGAAGTCGCTACTGCAATCGCGCTCACCGCACTATCGGGCCTGGACATCGACAAGCGCGAGCTCGCGCGCATTTGCCAACAGGCTGAAAACGAGTTTGTCGGTGCGCGCGTCGGCATCATGGACCAGTTTGTGGCGTTATTTGGCCAGGCGCAAAAGGCATTGTGTCTTGATTGCCGTTCGCTTGAGTTCCGGTTGTTGCCGGTGCCCGACAATGTTCGGTTGATAATTTGCAACACGATGGTGAAGCACGAGCACTCGTCAAATGCTTACAATGAACGGCGCGAGCAATGTGAAGCCGGCGTGAAACACCTGGCGAAGTTTCTGCCGGATGTGACTGCGTTGCGCGATGTCGGCGTAGACGAGTTGGAGAAGTTTGGCCGCGATCTGCCGGAAGTGGTCTATCGACGCTGCCTGCACGTCGTGACCGAGAACGCGCGAGTGCTGGCGGCGGCTGACGCACTCGAACGAAGTGATCTCGGCACGTTTGGTAAGTTGATGTATGAGTCGCATCGCAGCCTGCGTGACGATTATGAAGTCAGCTCGAAAGAGCTTGATGTGATGGTGGAGCTTGCTCGCGAAGTTGAGGGTGTTTACGGCGCGCGGATGACCGGTGGAGGATTTGGCGGTTGCACGGTTAACCTGGTTGCGACGGAGCGCGTCGAGGAATTTCAAAGGCATGTAAGCGAAGGCTACGAGCGAGCGATGAATTTGAAACCGGAGATTTATATTTCCACCGCCTCAAACGGCGCAGAAGAAATTATGAACTAAGTTCAGAGTTCAAGCTTTAGCTTGTTTTCGCAAGCAGCAACCTAAAGGTTGAACTCTGAACGGATCAAACATATATGAAACTGATCATTCTCGCGGCGGGCTACGCTACGCGCCTTTACCCGCTGACACTCAATCAACCAAAACCACTGTTGCCCGTTGCCGGAAAGCCGATGATGGAGCACGTGCTGGACAACATCAGAACGATTCGTCACATCGATCACGCCTACATCGTCACGAACGCAAAGTTCGCCGGACACTTCGAGCGCTGGGCCGAAGGTTATAAGCACCCGGATCTCCACTTCGACTTTTCGATCGTTAACGACGGCAGCACTGACGATTCAAACAAGCTCGGCGCAATCGGCGACATGCATCTCGTCATAACCAAACACAACATCGATGAAGACATAATCATGGTCGGCGGCGATAATCTTTTCAGCGAGGACCTGGCCGAGTTTGGTGATTACTGCATCGAGAAGAATTCGCCCGTGACAGGTGTTTACGACGTCGGTGATCTGGAACAGATCAAGAAGTACAACGCCATCGAGATCGACGAAAACGATCGCATCGTTTTCTTCGAAGAGAAACCGAAACAACCAAAGAGCACGCTGACGGGCATCGCGCTTTACTACTATCCAAAGCATACGATCCCGATGATTCATCAATATATTGAGGAAGGAAACAATCCGGATCAGCCGGGCCGCCTGGTCCAATGGCTGTACCCGCGCGTGCCTTTCTACATTTGGCGTGTGCCGGGAATCTGGTTTGACGTCGGCTCCGCGGAAACTCTCGAAGAAGCAAATCACGTCTTTAGCAACCTGTGAAAATTACGAAGCGACACTTTGGCACGACGCCCGACGGCGTCGAGGTCTATCTTTACACGCTCAGAAATGATCGCGGGTTGGAAGCGAGCGTAACCACGTACGGCGGCGCGATCACGTCGCTCTACACGCCGGATCGAAACGGCACGCCGGGCGACATCGTGCTTGGTTTCGACACGCTGGACGAGTACGTCAAGAACCCGCGCTACTTCGGGCCGTTGATCGGGCGTCACGCGAACCGCATCGCAAACGGCAGGTTTTCTCTCAACGGAGTCGAGTACCAACTGAATCAGAATAACGGCGCGAACCACTTGCATGGCGGCATCAAAGGTTTTGATAAACGCGTGTGGACCGCGCCTGAAGAAGACTCATCGTTGCGTCTCTCGTATCTGAGCAAGGATGGTGAAGAAAACTATCCGGGCAATCTCCACGCGGAAGTCAGGTACACGCTGGCAGACAATGAGTTAAGGCTTGATTACCGGGCGACAACTGATGCGGATACGATCGTCAATCTCACAAACCATTCTTATTTCAACTTGAAAGGCGAGGGGACGATCCTGGAACACGGATTAACGCTGATGGCGGATCGGTTTACGGCGGTGTCAAAAGACCTCATTCCGACGGGGGAGCTGAGGCCGGTGGCCGAGACGCCCATGGATTTCAGAAATGAGAAATTGATTGGAGCGCGGATCAGAGAGGGATACGAGCAGCTCGGTTTTACGGGTGGGTATGATCATAATTTTGTGCTGAACGATTGGGATCGATCGCTGAGAATCGCGGCGCGTCTTTATGAGCCGGAGACGGGACGTGTTCTCGAAGTGCTGACTACGGAACCCGGGATACAGTTTTATTCGGGAAACTTTCTTGACGGTAGTTTTACCGGGAAGAGAGGAATTGCGTATCAGAGGTATGGAGGACTTTGTTTAGAACCGCAGCTTTTCCCGGACACTCCGAATCATCCACACTTTCCGTCAACCGTTCTTCGTCCGGGCGAGGAATACACTCACACAACCGTCTTCCGATTCAGTGTTTCGTAAGCACTGATCGCATCTTCATGCCTTAACGTCAGCCCGATATCATCCAACCCTTCGAGTAAGCAGTATCTCTGAAACTCACCAACTTCAAATGAAATCTTCAATCCGCTCCCATCCGCGATGATCCGCGTTTCAAGATTTACGGTTAACTCTCTGACGTGCATGAGCTCTTTAACCAGCGCGGATTCCAGAACGATCGGCAGCATCCCATTCTTAAAACAGTTATTCGCAAAAATGTCGGCAAACGACGGTGCAATGATCACCCGGAAACCGTACTCGCCAAGTGCCCACGGCGCGTGTTCGCGCGACGATCCACAACCGAAGTTTTTACCCGCAACGAGAATTGTTGCACCCTCGTAACGCGGATCGTTCAGCACGAAATCCGGATCCTCGCGCCAGTCGTTAAAGAGAAACTGCCCAAACCCCGTGCGCTCAATCCGCTTTAGAAATTGTTTAGGGATGATCTGATCCGTATCGACGTTCGCACGATCGAGCGGCGCCACAAGCCCCGTATGTTTCGTGAATGCTTTCATCTCGTTTGCACAAGATTTCAGGATTAACAGGATTTACATGATTTATATGTAAATCTTGAAAATCCTGAAAATCATGTCAATCATGTCTAAAGTGCCATTGCCTAACGTCTGTAAAGTGTCCCTTAATCGCCGCGGCCGCAGCCATCATCGGACTAACCAGGTGCGTCCGTCCGCCGCGTCCCTGCCGCCCTTCAAAGTTCCGATTACTCGTCGAGGCACAACGCTCCCCGGGTTTCAAAATGTCCGCGTTCATTCCCAAACACATCGAACACCCGGCTTCGCGCCACTCGAATCCCGCTTCACTGAAAATCCGATCGAGCCCTTCTTTTTCCGCGGCCCGCTTCACGTCCTGTGAGCCCGGCACCACCATCGCACTCACCGACGAATTGATCCGGTAGCCTTTCACCACACGCGCCGCGGCCCTCAGATCTTCCAACCGCGCATTTGTACACGAGCCGATGAACGCACGATCGATCGAGATGTCCTGGATGTTCGTCCGCGGCTTCAAAGCCATGTAATCGAGCGCGCGTTCCGCCGCCGCATCGATCGGGTCCGGAACACAACTCGTAACCGGCACCACCATGCCCGGGCTCGTGCCCCACGTCACAAAAGGCTCAAGCCGCGACGCATCGATCTCGACCGTACGATCAAACGTCGCATCCGCGTCACTCTTGAACGTTTCCCACCGGCTCACCGCCTGCTCCCAATCCGCGGGAGCGAACCGCCGTCCCTTGAGATACGCGAAAGTTGTTTCATCAGGCGCCACCATTCCAGCGCGCGCACCCGCCTCGATGCTCATGTTGCACAGCGTCATACGTCCTTCCATCGAAAGACGCCTCACTGCGTCGCCCGCGTATTCGATCGCGCAACCTGTTGCGCCGTCAGTGCCGATCTGTCCGATGATTCCGAGTGCCAGGTCTTTCGCCGTCACACCTTCAGGCAGCGACGCGGACGTTTCCACTTTCATCGTCAACGGTTTGTTCTGCGGCAGGCACTGCGTCGCGAGCACGTGTTCGACTTCACTCGTGCCGATGCCAAACGCAAGCGCGCCAAACGCGCCGTGCGTGCTCGTGTGGCTGTCGCCGCAAACGATCGTCATGCCGGGTTGAGTCAGGCCAAGCTCTGGTCCAATCACGTGAACGATGCCCTGCTCGGGTGAGTGGACGTCGAAAAGTTGAATTCCAAACTCGCGGCAGTTTCGTCTGAGGGCTTCAACCTGCGCAGCCGCGGTTGCATCGGCGATCGGGAGACTGCGATCGGTCGTAGGCACATTGTGATCGACAGTGGCGAAAGTGAGATCGGGCCGTCTCACTTTCCGGCCCGCCTGTCGCAATCCATCAAACGCCTGCGGCGACGTTACTTCGTGGACGAGATGAAGATCGATGTAGAGGAGTGTGGGCTCCCCACGCGCTTCACGAACAACGTGCGCGTCCCAAAGCTTGTCGAAAAGAGTTAATGACATTTGCAAATTGCGCCACAAAGAGCACAAACGACACAAATCCGTTTTTGCGCATTTTGTACTTTTTGTGGCTCTAAACAGCGTGATATGCGTGACGCAGGTCGGCGACCTCACTCACTGCTTCGCAGATCACTTCGCCCATCTCTTCAGTCTTCACAACATATCCGCCAGTGCCTGCGGCGATGTCGGGCGTGCGATAACCGGCGTCGAGCACCGACTCGATCGCCAGTTCGATGTCACGCGCATCCTGCTCGAGACCGAACGAATGCCGCAGCATCAGCGCCGCCGACGCAATTGCACCGCATGGATTCGCGATGCCCTTGCCCGCGATATCCGGTGCAGAGCCATGCACCGGTTCGTAGAGTCCGACTTCGCCGCCAATCGTCGCCGACCCGAGCATGCCCAGCGAACCGGTAATCACCGCCGCTTCGTCTGAAAGAACATCGCCAAACAGGTTCTCAGTTAAAAGCACATCGAAACGTCGTGGGTTTGAGATCAGGTGCATCGCACACGCGTCAACGTAGAGATGTTCCAACGTCACGTCAGGATAATCCTGCGAAACGCGAATCACAGTTTGTCGCCAGAGCTGCGACGTCTCCAGCACGTTCGCCTTATCCACTGAAGTCACTTTGCCACGACGCTTCCGCGCCGCTTCAAATGCAACTCTGGCGATGCGTTCGATCTCTTCGACTG
>DASUPZ010000504.1:0-4853 GCA_036280855.1 Pyrinomonadaceae bacterium
CCGCGTTTATCCGTGCTCACGGTTTTACGTTCGGCGTATCGATCTTATAGTCCTTCACGTCCCCGGAAAAATGTTTGTAATCACTCCACTCGATCGTTTTGTTGAAATCGCCACCCGCAAACAAGAGCACCTTCACCGACAGGTTGATTTGCGCGAAGCGTGGCAGCCACACGCCCTGGTCCATGCGCGTCTGCTCCATGACCAGCGCCGCTCCAGGCTTAAGCGAAACGAGCAACCCGCCCGCCATCTTGAATCCTTCCGCCAGGCGCGCTTCCAACCGGATCACCTGCTTGTCCACCGGATCGATCCAGATCACGCCGATCAACTTTGCGATCAAACTCTCTGGACGATTCTGCGGGCGAAACCCTGGCCGTGGACGGAAGTCGAAGACGATCGTTTCGCGGCCTGACAAAGTTTCACGACGCGGTGAAACAAACTCACACGCTTTTAGAAACGGCGAGATCTCTGTGCCTTCGCTCTCTTTCTTTTCACGCTCCGCGCGGCGTTGCGCAACTTTCTTTTCATCTTTTTCTTTGTCGCGCTCGGCTTTTTCAAACTCCTCCTGCACGCGGCGATCCTCCTTGGCCGCACGTTCAGGGGAAAGCGGCACACCGTTCTCGCTAATCAGCTTTTGCACGGGTTCGCGATTCGGCAACGGATAAACTTCGTAGACTTTCGTGGTCTCTTTCTTCAGTTCGCCTTTGCTGTTGATCTCGCGATCGGTCTCCTTCTGTGTGAAGGCATACTCGGCAACACGCTTCTCGATCTCGTCCTGGTTCTTAGTGACTTCGCGAAGCAGTGCGGCGACGTCGAATGTTTCTGTCGCGGCTGGTGGATCGAAGATCCGATCTTCGATGCCTGTGTCGTATTTGACGCTTTGCAAAATAAGCGTGAGCTCGCCGGAACCATCGACGTTCATGCGAACGCGATGTGGCTCCTGGATGCCTTGCGTTGGTTTGTAATCGTCAAAGACGACGCGTGTGTTCCTGACGTCACCGGTGATCTTTGTGATGAGCCAGGTTTTGGTGCTGAAGTAGTAGTGAAAACGCGCGCCGCTCCGCGTTGAAAACTCGACAATGTAAGCAGGCTCTGACGCGAGATCGCCGAGCGAGAGTACGCGTGCGAGCACGTTGGCTTTTTTGAAGTTTATGAGATGAGAGGAGTCGAGTGCAGCGCGGAGTTTGGCAGCGGCACTTTCTGGACCAGTGAGAGTTCGCAGACGTTTATCGAGTCCGACTTCCCATGCAGAACGCGCGTTTGTTCCGGAGACGATCTGGCCGTTGCCGAATGTCAGTTCCCAGCGTTCGGCATTGGGCGTTTTTCTTTGGGTGCGAGCGGTGCCGATTGCTTGGTCGTTGAGTTGGACCACCCACTCGTAAGTCGCATCCTTGAGCGCGCCGGCTTTTTTCTTGCCGCCGATGGCTTTGAGATAGTTGTCGACGATCTTGTCGGCGGAGGGGAGTTTCTTGGGTTGGGCAGCGCTCGTTTGGGCGGCGACGATGTGAGCGCCGCCCGGTATTAGTAATAGAAGGAGTAGAAGCCGCGCAAACGGCAGCGGATAGAACATGCTGGTGTTACTTCTTCTTGCTTGTCTTTCCGGCCGCCTTGTTACCCGCCGCCTTCTTACTGCGCTTTTGCGCCGCCTTGTTGCTGCTCTTTCCTGCCGCCTTCTTGCTACTCTTTCCGGCTGCCTTCTTACTGCTCTTTCCGGCCACCTTCTTGCCGGTCTTTCGCGCCGCGAGCTCAACAGTCGCCCCTTTTCCCGGCTTGCTGCTCTTTGCGGCCTTTGTAGCTTTTGCAGCGTTCGTTACGTTTGCAACCGTTGAGACGCTTGTGTTCTTTGGAAACAGTGTTTCCCTGGTAACTTTCTTCGTTTGTTGCTCGGCAAATTGTTCTTGATTCCGATTGAAATCAAACTCGTTCAGTTGCCCGCCTCTGATCTTGTAACGGTCAACATTCTTAGTCGCATCCTTCGGCATGAATCCCTCCTGCGGTTCGCATGTTGTTGAACTTGACACTAAAAAACGGCATTCGTATAGTGCAATAGCCTTTCGTCAGCCGGCTTAGCTCAGTTGGTAGAGCGTCTGATTCGTAATTAGAAGGTCGCCGGTTCAATTCCGGCAGCCGGCTCCACGTAATGTAAGTTTGTACAACAATTTAGCGCAATAATGAAGGCGGCCTGTTGGCCGCCTTTAGTAGTTTTGTGTGCCCATAGGGTGCCAAACCCAAAGAGTGCGTAGATTTTAAAACCATGAAGACCTTTCTTTTTCTTCGTAGCGAGAGGCGACGGTCATCGTGGACGCACAAACAGAATTGCTGCGACGGCAGCAGCAGTTAACAGCTTCGAGAGCGGCGACTGCGATAGGCGCCACGTCGTGCGCACCGGAACTCACGCAGATGTGGACCTCCAGGCCGAGTTCAACACGGACGTGAAGCAGGCAGCGGTCGCAGCATTGGCTTCGACCAAACTCGGGGAGGGACTGAACCCGCTGGATAAAGCTAACCCATGGTCGGTCTTCGACAATTACATTGACAGAGTCGCGGCCCAATGCGTCAACACGCTGACGCCCAAGTGGTCTTCCAAACTCGCAGGTTTTGATGTTTACATTTGGGACCAGTGCTACGCGATGGAGCAGAGTCTGCGCATCGAGTAGGCACACGCGCCCGGACGTGCATTAGGTAGCATCACGAAGTAGCATTGACCCACTAACTTACTGATTTACACGGGGAAGTATGGGCAGATTTGGCGTTGCGTTCGTGCTTGGGTTAATGCTCCTGGGGTCGCCTGCTTGTAGCGGTCAGTTTGTTTCCGAGTTGACGGGTTCGACACAGCAGTCTGAAGAAGAATTTGCCTCACAGCGACGCAAACTCGTCGAAGTTCTAAAGTCGCGCGGACTGAAGAAACAACCGGTTCTCGACGCGTTGCGAAAAGTTCCCCGTCATAAGTTTGTCCCAGCTTCGCACCAAAACCGCGCCTACGAAGATCGCGCATTGCCCATCGCGCATGAGCAGACGATCTCGCAACCCTATATCGTCGGCTACATGACCGAAGCTGCTGATATCGCGCCGGGCGATCGCGTTTTGGAAATCGGCACCGGCTCCGGTTACCAGGCGGCTGTCCTCGCTGAGTTGGCGAAAGAGGTCTACTCAATCGAGATCGTTCCCGATCTGGCAGACAGCGCGCGAAACCTGTTACGTGAACTTGGCTATAAGAACGTGCAGGTGAAAACCGGAAACGGTTACCTGGGGTGGCCCGAGCATGCTCCGTTTGATGCGATCGTCGTTACCGCGGCGCCGCCTGAGGTACCGCAAGCTCTCGTTGATCAACTCGCCGTGGGAGGCACGATGGTCGTACCCGTCGGTGCCGAGTTTCAGGAGATGGTGATCATCACGAAGAGCGAATCGGGTGTGGTCCAGCGCCGTACGATCCCGGTCGCGTTTGTGCCGATGGTCGGTAAGCCGACGCCTTAACGTCATGGCCGGCTGACTTGCGGCGCGTAGTTGATCCTGCGCAACTCCACCATCCGGCCCTGATCCAACCCGCCTTCCACCAATTCATACCCGAGCAGGGCAAACACACGCCCGCGCAGGAATAGCGGTCTCGCATTGCCATACCAGTCAGTGCACGACGCGCGACACTGATCATCTACCGCCTTGTCAGCTTGCGCGCCGAGCTCTCCAACCACACGGAACTGAAACGCTTCGTTGCGCAAAAACAGAATCCCGGCAGACAATTCAAACAGGTGACCGTATCCAGGCCGGCCGGGCAGGCCGATCGGCAACCCGAGTGTCCCGGAATTCTCACCATCAGGCTTGTAAAAGAAACCATGACTCCGCAACTCACCTTGCGACGCATCCTCGCGCATGTAGTGCGCAACAATCCCGGGCTGCGGGTTCAAACGCACCGAAGTAAAGTGCAGATTGTTCTCAGCAGTACCAACGACGACAGCGCCAGTGCCCATCTGCTCGATGCGATCGACGCCGTGCGGCAGGCTGAGTTTCTGCAAGTTGCCTCGAGCCCATTCCACTACGAAAAGATCATTCTGCGATGAACTGAACTCAGGTAATCCATAACCGGTGCCCGTTCCGTAGAGCAGATAATCACCTACAAAACGATTCTGGAAATAAGCGCCCTGCGGGTCGGGCAATGGACGATAGCTCGTCGCGGGCACGGTGTCGCTGCCGTCGGAGAAACTCCAGAGCGGAACGCGCATCAACGCCACGTCTCCTTCAACAACTTCGGCGGCCCACATGCCATCACCCCTCGACTCCGAACGCACCAGCACGTTCAAGTGACGATCTTCACTTTGCAAAAACGAAAACTGGTCCACTGGACCACCGGACACGCGTAATGCGCTCGGCCCGGAACCGTCGAGCGGCAGGCGAAACAGGAGTGACGCGGATCGTTTTCCCTCGTCGCCCCATGAACTGGCCCAAACATACACGGAGTCCGGCGAAACGTAGAAAACGTGTCCCGGAGGTCCGATGACTGATGTAGCCTCGCAGTCGAACCGCCCATTAGCGAGGTCGCAAATCGTCACCGTGTGCAGACTCAAGGCATTCTCAACCTCAAACTCAGTTTGCGGATAGTAAATACGACGAGCGCTAACGATGCGGCGAAAGTCGTCCTTAGTCGAACCCTTGCGCCATTTGCGCATCGCGGGATACTCGTGAAACGGCTCTCCCTCGCTGGAATACACACGCATCGGAGAATAAAAAATCAGCTTGCTGCCGATCAGGCGGCTCGCGTAGTTGCGTGATGAGTAGTAATCGTTCGAGCGTAGGTGATAGGTGGATCGATAAGTAAGGTTTCCACCTGCATCGATGTTGAATAGACCGACCTCCGTCCCGCC